>JBCBDF010000102.1:0-7524 GCA_038529875.1 Pseudomonadota bacterium
CATTGCAGCGGCCGCAACCAGGATCAGCAAGATGCCGGCGGAGGCGTCGCCCACGAACAGCGAGCGCACCGGTGCAAATATCGAACGAAGAGGAGTGTTGGAATCAGCCATAGTTGCGACGCTCCCTCTCCAAAACTTTCTCTCGTTGCAAGCTTTATAAGAGCGCGATAGGTTGTTTATTCATTTGGGGCTGGGGGTCGCCTTGACAATATTCGATTTTGACGTGTGGCAGTGGCTTGTCCTGCTACAACATGAACTACTGTTATTCGCCGGAATTTTCTTCCTGATTGGTGCGGTAGACGATCTGGCGGTCGATCTGACATGGATCTGGCTGAAGCTGACGGGGCGGGCAAAAACACCGCAGCTTGATCGCAATGCCTTGAGGCAAAGCAGCCTGTCGGGCGATGCGGCGGTCTTCATTCCAACCTGGCAGGAAGCCGAGGTGATCGGCTACACTATCAAGCACGTCCTCAAATCCTGGCCGCAGGATGGGATGCGCCTCTACATCGGGTGCTATCGCAATGATGGGGCGACAATCGATGCCGTGATGCAGGCGGCGGGCAATGATCCGCGCCTTCGCGTCGTGATCCATGATCGACTGGGGCCAAGCACAAAGGCAGATTGCCTCAATCGCCTCTATTTGGCGCTGTGCGACGATGAACGTCGCCGGGGCACTCGCGCGCATATGGTGGTGTTCCACGATGCCGAGGATATGGTCGATCCCGCCGCGCTGCCGCTGCTCGATCAGGCGATTGGCCGGCATGCAGGCGGCGCGCAATTCGTCCAATTGCCCGTTCAGCCCCTGCCGCAGCCCGCGAGCGTGCTGGTCGGCAGCCATTATTGCGAAGAATTCGCCGAGGCGCATGGCAAGGGCATGGTTGTCCGCGATGCGCTGGGCGCGGGATTGCCTGGTGCGGGCGTTGGTTGTGCACTCGAGCGTGAGGCATTGGAGCAGATCCGGATGCGTCATGCAGACCGTCTGCCGTTTGAAACGGATTCGCTGACCGAAGATTACGAGATGGGGCTGAGCATCACCGATCTCGGCGGCCGCTCACGATTCCTGCGTGCACGCGGTGACGATGGCCAGCTGATCGCGACGCGGGCTTACTTTCCTGACCGGCTCCATACGGTCGTACGGCAAAAGACCCGCTGGGTGCATGGGATTGCACTTCAGGGTTGGGACCGGATTGGCTGGTCAGGCGGCCTGGTTGAGAGCTGGATGCGAGCGCGCGATCGGCGCGGCCCGCTCACTGCCTTTGTGCTGCTGATGGGTTACCTGCTGCTAGCAATTTCCGCAGTGATCTGGGGAGCGGTCGAGCTGGGCCAAGGTACGGCCATGCCGTTATCGCCAGCGCTCAAGGCACTGCTGTGGGTGAATTTTATCGCCTTCATCTGGAGAGCCAGCTGGCGCTTCGCCTTCACTGCGCGGATATATGGCGTGGCAGAGGGATTGATGGCGATTGTCCGCATCCCGATCACCAACATCATCTCGATCATGGCCGGACGCCGTGCATTGGTGGCGTATATCGCATCGCTGCGCGGGCGCGGCGTGGTGTGGGACAAGACCCATCACACCGCCCATCCGATGCGTTTTGATGCGGTTGGGGAAGGGCAATCATGAGCGTTCAAGCGCGATCCCGGCGCGGTGGTCCGCTGGCGCTGCTCGGTCTGGTTCTGACTGCTTGGGTCAGCGGCCGTGTCATGCTTTGGGAGAGCCCGTTTGGTGTTGCCCAGGTGCTGACGCAGGCGGCGGATACCCTCCTGGCTGAAACGTCAGAGGAAGAGCATCCCGCAGCGGACCTGCTGCGAGTAAATCAGCCGATCCGGCAATTTGCGCGAGCCGAGCCGAATTCCTTGCGAACGAATAGTAGGGTAGCCCGCAAGCGCTTTCAGCCACTCGCCGCTGCGGAGCTGTTCTCCACTCGAACGGGTATGGCAGCTGGCCACCAGATGTTGCTGATGGCGGCGATGAGCCATCTGCCCCTGCCGCGAGCCGTCGATAAGGTATGGCGCGACCCAAACACTGGGCCGAACGCAGGTCTCGGATTGGGCCAAGATGCGACGGGTGCGGGCTGGAGCCTGCCGAGCGCGCAGGGGCTAGAGCGCAAAGCCAAGCCAGATCGTTGGTCGGCCGATGCTTGGGCGTTCTGGCGCGCAGGCTCGAATTCCGCTTTGATTTCGCAAGGCCGTGTGCCGGTTTACGGCGCGAGCCAGGCGGGCGCGGTGCTGCAATATCGGTTCGCGCCGCAATCGGGCCATGACCCGCGCGCCTATCTGCGCGGCTACCGAGCGCTGGTCAGCAATGGTGAGAGCGAAGGCGCTTTCGGCGTTTCTGCTCGGCCGCTAGCACGTGTTCCGCTGCGCCTGCATGTTGAGGGGCGGGTGACCGAAGGACAGGCGAGCACGCAGCTGCGCGGCGCAGCCTTTGTCACCACCGAATTGCCCCAAGCCCAATTGCCGCTCGACGCGCGCGCCGAGCTGTATGCGCAGGGCGGCTATGTTAGCGGTGATACTGCAACGCCTTTTGTTGATGGTCAGGTCAGTGTCACACGCGAAGTCGCCAGTTTCGATCTGGCCAAAGCGAATTCCGCCAGCATCAGTGTTGGCGGCGGAGCATGGGCGGGGGCGCAGGACAACGTCCATCGGGTGGATCTCGGTCCGACCATGCGCATGGATGTGAAGGTGGGCGCGGTTCCCGCGCGCATCTCGGTTGATTGGCGTGAACGGGTTGCGGGCGATGCGGCTCCATCCTCTGGTATCGCCGCGACGATCTCTACCCGCTTCTAAGGCTTCGCTTTCACACAATTTTACCAAAGCGGGTGATGCGAACGCAGCATTCGCTTTGATCCGCGCTGCGGCTGCGTTACGTGCAAAGGCATGGATGTCTACCTGCCCATTGCGAATCTGTCGGTGAACGGATTTTACATCGTGATGCTTGGCGGGCTGACCGGAATACTTTCGGGCCTGTTCGGGGTGGGCGGCGGCTTCCTCACTACGCCGCTGCTCATATTCTACGGTATTCCGCCCACGGTTGCCGCGGCTTCAGCTGCGACCCAGGTAACCGGGGCCAGCGTTTCCGGCGTGCTCGCGCATAGCAAGCGCAACGGCGTCGATTATCGCATGGGGCTGGTCATGGTGGGCGGCGGCGTAGTCGGTGCTTTGCTCGGTGCGTTGCTATTTCGCTTTCTGCAATCTGTCGGCCAGATCGATGTGGTGATCAACGTGCTGTACGTCATCATGCTTGGCACGATTGGCGGGCTGATGATGCGCGAAGCGGTCCAGGCCTTGTGGCCGCGCGAAGGGGCGAGTACCCAGCCGCGTAAGCGCAGGCATCACCCGCTTGTTGCTAGCCTGCCGATCCGCTGGCGGTTCTATCGCAGCGGACTGTATATCTCGCCGCTCGCGCCTTTGATCCTGGGCGTCCTGGTTGGCATATTGACCATGTTAATGGGAGTGGGCGGAGGCTTCATCCTCGTGCCCGCCATGCTCTACCTGCTCGGGATGAGCGGCAATGTCGTGGTCGGCACCTCGCTATTCCAGATCCTGTTCGTCACCATGGTGACCACGATGACGCACGCATTCACGACTAAGGCCGTCGATATCGTGCTCGCCGGGCTGTTGCTGCTCGGGTCGGTCATGGGCGCGCAGTTCGGGACGCAGATTGCGCTTAAGGCCCGACCTGAAATCCTCCGGATGATTCTGGCCGGGATCGTGATCCTCGTGGCTCTACGGATGCTTTATGGTCTGGGCGTGCAACCGGACGAGATATACACGGTCGATCCGTTGTGAGCCTGATGCTGCGCCTTGGTTTCCTGATTGTCGCGGCTCTTACCTTGTCGGCGCAGCGCGAACCCATTCTTGTGCCTGAGGTTAGTCAGAGCCGGATTGAGGTGCGGCAGGGATTCACCGGCGCAAACCTGCTGCTTTACGGCGCAATTATCGATCCCGATGGTCCGGCGCGCGGGACGGAATACGACATCGTGGTGGTGCTGAAAGGACCGACCGAGCCGATCCGCCTGCGTGAGAAGGAGCGGATAGCGGGCATCTGGATGAACGCCGGAAGCTCCGATTTTCGCTCCGCCCCTTCCTTCTTCGCGGTCGCCTCCTCACGTCCCGTGTCGGAGATCGTGGACGAGCGGACTGCGGCGATTTACGAATTGGGGACCGACTTCATCCAGCTCAGTCCATCCGGCCAGATCGAGCCGGAGGAGCAGGCCCGCTTTGCCGCTGGCCTGGTGGATATGCGCCAGCGCCTGGGCCTCTACAAACAGGATATGAGCGGGGTGCGGATCAGTGAAAAGGTGCTGTATCAGGCGCGGATTTCCCTGCCTTCCAATGTGACGACTGGGCAATACACCGCTGAAACCTTTGCCATTGCCGATGGCCGGGTACTCGCTAGTGCGACCGCAGATATCGCGGTGGAAAAAGTCGGGCTGGAAGGACGGGTGGTGGATGCGGCCAATCGCTGGTCGCTGTTCTATGGGCTGGGTGCGATCCTGCTATCGGTGTTTATGGGTTGGTTTGCTGGCCGATTTTTTTCGCGGATATAGGCCAAGCCTCACCTTTGGCAGATGGCGTGCCAGTGGTTCCGGCACTTCTCAGTCATTGTTGACGCGATCTTAACTGAATTCTGGCTATTTCGCCCTCGTACAAGCGTAGGGAAAGAATGAGCTAATGACCGATATGGCGAACCAGAGTTTCGGCCGCACGCACGCCAGCGGCGCGCGTGTAACCGATGGGTCGGAAGATGCGCTGGCGCAGGCGGGCGCAGATCAAGCGGCTGCGCCTGCTGCCGCTGGTCAATCTGCACCTGAAGCCGCCAAGAGCGCTGAAGGCGCGAAGGACAACGCCAAGCGCCCCATCGGCGTCGTGCTCGAAATTTCCGGTTCCGGCTCACAGGTCGCGATTGATCTCCAGCGTCTCGGTGAGTGCATGGAAGATTCCGATCCCTCGATCGCTTTGGCCGGTCAGGTCGGCAGCCAGATCAAGATCCGCGTGGGCGATGCCTGGCTGCTCGCAAACGTCCGTGACCAGCGCAAGGACCGCCGCGCCAATGGCGGGATCATCGCCAATATCGACTTCCTGGGTGAAGGACAGGAAGAAAAGCTCACCGGCCGCATTCATGGTTTTCGCCGCGGTGTAACGCGCTACCCCGTCCCAGGCGCGATGGTCTTTCCCGCGACCACAAAAGACCTCGAACAAATCTATGCCAGCGATGGCCGCGCCAACATCACGATCGGCACGGTCTACCCGACCAAGGACATCCGCGCCGGTATGTATATCGACGCGATGCTCGGCAAGCACTTCGCGCTGCTCGGCTCGACCGGTACTGGTAAGTCGACCAGTGCTGCGCTGATCCTCCACCGTATTTGTGAGGCGGCGCCCCGCGGTCATATCGTCATGATCGACCCGCACGGCGAGTACTCCGCTGCGTTTCGCCAGACTGGCCAGATTCTCGACGTGTCGAACCTGCAAATGCCGTATTGGCTTATGAATTTCGAAGAGCATTGCGAAGTGTTGCTCACCAGCGATGGCAATGAACGTCAGGTCGACATGGATATTCTTGCCAAGTGTCTGCTGCATGCGCGCGGTAAAAACCGCCTGGCTGAAACAATGGGCAAGATTACTGCCGATTCGCCGATCCCGTATCTCCTTTCCGACCTCTCGTCCAAGTTGCAGGACGAGATGGGCAAGCTGGACAAAGCCACTTCTTCTGCGCCTTATATGCGGATCAAGGGCAAGCTTGACGAGCTGAAGGCTGATCCCCGCTATCAATTCATGTTCTCCGGGATGCTTGTCGGCGATACGATGGCCGATTTCATCGCCAAGGTGTTCCGTATGCCGGGCGACGGCAAACCGATTTCGATCATCGACGTTTCGGGCGTCCCGTCGGACATTACGTCGACCGTGGTGGCGGTGCTCAGCCGCCTGGTATTCGACTTTGCAATCTGGGGCCGCGAAGAAAAGACGCGCCCGATCCTGCTCGTTTGCGAGGAAGCACACCGATACGTGCCGAGCGAGAAAAACGCAGATGGTTCCTCTGTCGCAAGCATTCTCAGCCGGATCGCTAAGGAGGGTCGTAAATACGGCATCAGCCTGGGCCTCATAACCCAGCGTCCATCGGACTTGGCGGAAGGCGTGTTGTCACAATGCGGTACGATCCTTTCCATGCGTCTCAACAACGACCGCGACCAGGCCTTCGTGAAGGCTGCCATGCCGGAAGGCGCGCGCGGCTTCCTCGACTCCATCCCCGCTCTGCGTAACCGTGAGGTCATCATTTGCGGCGAGGGTGTCGCAATCCCCATCCGCGTGAGCTTCGACAACCTCGAAGAGAGCAAGCGTCCGGCGTCCGAAGATCCGAGCTTTGTCGAGCTTTGGAACGAAGGCGGCGGCGAAGAGGAAGTTGTGAGCCGCGTTGTCCAGCGCTGGCGGAGTCAGGGCTGATTTTTACGGGCGAGGGCTGCGAACGGCAGTCTGCTGCGCTTCCGGTGCTCACGGACTTCAATGTCCGCTGCGCGCCGGTTCTCACATGCCGCCATTTTCGCTCGACCTTTCGGTGCCTCATATCAAGCGACTTTACGATTGGGGCCGCCTTGCGGTCGCTTTGCGATTACTTGCAATCTCCTTTTATCGTCATTCCCGCGAAAGCGGGAATCTCGGTCGGTTATGTGCCGCGCTCATCCCCGTAGAGATGAATATGCAGCCGATCCGACATGCGGAATCCGTGTCTCAGACATAGAGGCGCGAGCCATTCCTCGCGTTTGCGCAGGGTTGTGCTGTCCGTTCCCTCAGGCATCAGGAAGACGTGCCCCCGTTTGAACCGGTATGTCCGCTGCAGCTTCAGAACCTCCTCAACATCCTCCGGCGAAGCGATGACGAACTTGAAGAATGCTCGCGGGTCGCAGGCGTAGAAGTCGAGCCGCTCGGGGATCAGCGCGAGTTCCGCTTCATTACCCGAATGCGCAAGCTTGGGGCTGACATTGTACTGATCGACACGAATATCGACATGCGAATTTGCCTTGGTCGTGCCGTTGGTCTCAATCTCAATCTCCATGTCGGGGATCAGCGCCAACAGGTCCGCAAGCGCGCCGCATTGCATCAGCGGTTCGCCGCCCGTGATGACCAGCCGCTTTTGGCCCAGAGCTTCGATCCGCGCGGCGACATCGGCCACGTCGAGTGTTACCTGATTGGCTTTGCGCTCGAACGTCACGCCATCGCGGTGTTCGCGATTATCGCCTTCGAAATGCCATGTATAGGCCGTGTCGCACCATGTGCAGGCAAGGTTGCAACGCGACAGCCGCATGAACGCGACCGGCGTGCCCGCGCTTGGCCCTTCGCCTTGCAGACTGGCGAAAATCTCCGGGCTGCCTGTATCGTCAGTGGCGAGAACGAGTTTCACGCGATCCTCCGCAAAGGTGACAAAGGTGACACGGTGTCACTTTCAGCGATTTCTACTAAGCAACTGATTTCTTGCCGTGAATAGACCAAAAACCGCACCGGACGGACACGTGCACGGGGCTGTAT
>JBCBDF010000103.1:0-7470 GCA_038529875.1 Pseudomonadota bacterium
CCGGCACATCCGCGCTCCACGCCACCTCGACTTCAGGGTCGTGCGCAATCGCCCGGCTCGCGCCGGTGAGCGCGTGCTTGAAACGGTCGAGGGGGGATTCTTCGGACATCTTGGAGCTAGATAGGGATCAGGTGATCGATTGCCCGGTCTTTTCCCAATCAGCGAGGAATGCCGCGATACCCTTGTCGGTCAGCGTATGGTTGAACAAAGCCTTGATCACCTTTGGCGGCGCGGTCATCACATCTGCACCGATCTTCGCGCTTTCGAGCACGTGGGTGACGTGGCGCACACTGGCGACGAGGATCTCGGTTTCGAACATGTAATTGTCGTAGATCAAGCGGATGTCTTCGATCAGGTCCATCCCGTCGAAGCCGTTGTCATCATGGCGGCCAACGAAGGGCGAGATGAAAGTCGCACCAGCCTTTGCCGCGAGCAGCGCCTGATTGGCCGAAAAGCACAAAGTCACATTGACCATCGTGCCATCGCCGGTCAGCGCCTTGCAGGTCTTCAAGCCATCAATCGTCAGCGGCACCTTGATGCAGACATTATCGGCGATTTTGCGCAGCACCTCTGCCTCGTGCATCATCGTCTCGTGGTCGAGCGCGACCACCTCAGCCGAAACCGGACCATCGGTAATCCCACAGATTTCCTTGGTCACTTCCATGAAATCGCGGCCCGATTTGTGGATCAACGAAGGATTGGTAGTGACCCCATCGAGCAGACCGGTCGCGGCCAATTCCTTGATGTCATCAATTTCGGCGGTGTCGGCGAAGAATTTCATGGGTCGTCTTGCTCCAGCTCGCTGTCGAATCGTGATAGCCTGCTTGGCACAGCGAACAGTGCGAGGCCAGCCGCGCAATCGCCAGCTCTCCACCGCAACGTCATTCAAATGACGATTATCGCTGGCCGCACCTTGCCGCGCAGGGGTCCGCTCTCCCATATGTCGGACACGCATGAACCGTGTCCGCCTCCTCGTCCTCAACGCCGCCCTTGGCCCGCTTGACTACAAGCTGCCTGAGGGGGTGAGCGCACCTGCGGGCAGCGTCGTGATCGCTCCGCTCGGCCCGCGCAAGGTAACAGGGATCGTGTGGGATGAAGGCCGCCTGCCCGGCCGCGAATTCGATGCGAGCAAGCTGCGCGCGATCCTGGAAGTGCTGCCCGTGCCCCCGCTCTCGCAGCCCTTGCGGCGGCTGATCGAGTGGACGGCGGACTATTATTGCGCGGCGCTGGCGAGCGTTGCGCGCATGGTGCTGTCGAGCGGCGGCGCGCTGGGCGGCCCGGCGACCATGACCGAGTATCGGCTGAGCGGGTCGGAAGGCACTGGCCGCATGACCCCGCAGCGCAAGCAGGCGCTTGAGGTCTTGGTCGGTAAGCAAGGCACAATCCGCGAGCTCGCCGGAATCGCGAGCGTTTCCGAAGGCGTGCTGCGCGGCATGGTCAATGCTGGCCTGATTGAGCCAGTTACGGTTGCTATCGACCGCCCCTTCCCACCTGCCGATCCAAAGCATTGGGTTCCCGATCTTTCGCCCGATCAGCGCGAGGTTTCCGACCGGCTGGTAGAGGCAGTCGCTGCGGGCGAATATGCGCCCTTCCTGCTTGATGGTGTAACCGGATCAGGCAAGACAGAGGTCTATTTCGAACCGATTGCCGAAGCAATCCGGATGAGTCGGCAAGTGCTGGTGCTGCTGCCGGAGATCGCTCTTACCGAGAACTTCCTAGTGCGCTTCGAACAGCGTTTCGGCACGCCGCCAGTCTTGTGGCACTCGTCGCTCAAATCGACGGAACGCAGGCGAGCCTGGAGGGCGATTGCCAATGGAACCGCGCAGGTGATCGTCGGCGCGCGGTCGGCGCTGTTCCTGCCCTATGCGAAGCTGGGTCTAATCGTGGTCGACGAGGCGCACGAGGTCAGCTTCAAACAAGACGAAGGCGTGCGCTACAATGCCCGTGATGTCTCGGTCATGCGCGCGCGGTTCGAGAAAATTCCGGTGGTGCTTGCTAGCGCAACCCCAGCGCTCGAAAGCCTGCATATGGCTTCCACCGGAACGTATGAGCGGCTGGAACTGCCCAGCCGATTTGGCGGCGCGACCTTGCCAAAGATCCATCTGGTGGACCTCACTCAAGAGCAACCTGGCAGCGGACGTTGGCTCGCTCCGCCTCTGGTCGAGGCGCTCGAAGATAGGTTGGCGAAAGGCGAGCAATCACTGCTGTTCCTCAACCGCCGCGGCTTTGCGCCCCTCACCCTGTGCCGCAATTGCGGCCACCGGTATCAATGTCCCAATTGCAGTGCATGGATGGTGGAGCATCGCTTGTCCGCGCGCCTGGCCTGCCACCATTGCGGCCACGAAACCGGCGTGCCAGCCGAATGCGCGGAATGCGGAGAACCCGATTGTCTGGTCGCTTGCGGCCCCGGCGTGGAACGCATTGCCGATGAAGTGCGCGAGCTGTTCCCCGAAGCGAGGGTCGCAGTCGCCACGTCTGACACCCTTGGGTCGCCCGAGCGCGCGGCGGAGTTCATCGCTCAGGCCGAAAGCGGAGCGATTGATGTCATCGTCGGCACTCAGCTCGTCACGAAGGGCTTCCACTTTCCCGAGTTGACGCTGGTCGGCGTGGTCGATGCCGACCTTGGCCTTGAGGGTGGCGATTTGCGCGCCGCAGAGCGAACCTATCAACAGGTCGCCCAAGTCGCGGGACGCGCGGGTCGCGGGGCGAAACCGGGCGAAGTGCTTATTCAGACGCGTCACACTGACGCTCCGGTGATCGCGGCCTTGGAGGCTGGCGACCGCGATGCCTTCTACGAAGCCGAAACAGAGGCCCGCAAAGATGCTGGCGCTCCGCCATTTGGGCGCTGGGCGGCGATTATTCTATCTAGCGAAGATGAGAAAGAAGCGCGGGCAGCGGCGGTTCGATTGGGCGATTCTCGACCGCAGCAAGACGATCTTTACATCCTCGGCCCTGCACCCGCCCCACTCGCTCTGCTGCGTGGCCGCTATCGCTATCGCTTCCTTGTGAATGCGCGGCGTTCGGCCAATCTGCAAAAGGTAATTCGCGGCTGGCTGGATGCACATGACTTCCCGCCCGGCCTGCGCGTTAGCGTCGATATTGATCCGTACAGCTTTGTTTAGGCACCATTTCGGCGCTTGAGCATTAGAACCAGCATGGCTTCTAACCCAATCCTCGTTCCCATCCTTGGCGACCAACTGACGCGCACGCTTGCGAGCCTGCGTGGCCGTACCAAAGACGACACCGTCATCCTGATGATGGAGGTGTGGGACGAGGCGACCTACGTCAAACACCATAAGCAGAAGATCGCGCTGATTTTCTCCGCCATGCGGCATTTTGCTGAGGAATTGCGCGATGCCGGGTGGAGCGTCGACTATGTAAAACTCACCGATGAGGACAATTCGGGCAGCTTCACCGGCGAAGTCGCTCGCGCCATCGAACGCCACGATCCGAGCGAGGTGCATGTTGTCGAAGCTAGCGAATGGCGCGTCCAGCAGGCTTTGGAGGAATGGCCGGACAAGTTCGCCTGCCCCGTCGAAATCCTGCCTGATGACCGCTTCCTCTGCTCGCACTCTGAGTTCGAAGAATGGGCCGAGGGTCGCAAAAACCTGACCATGGAATTCTTCTACCGCGAAATGCGCAAGAAGACCGGATTGTTGATGGATAGGGATGGCAAACCGAAGGGCGGCGAATGGAACCTCGATAAGCAAAACCGCGAGCCGCCAAAGGGCGAAATGGACGCCCCTGAACGCGCCAAATTCGAACCCGACGAAATCACCCGCGAAGTGCTGGAATTGGTCGAGGATAAGTTCGGCGATCACTTCGGTGATCTCGAACCGTTTGAATGGCCCGTAACCCGCGCGGAAGCCGAAGAAGCAGCCGACGCGTTCTTTGCGGAGCGGATCGAGAAATTCGGCCCCTATCAGGATGCGATGGTCCACGGGTCGGACGACCTTTATCACTCGATGCTTTCAACCAGCATCAATTGCGGCCTGCTCGATCCGATGGAACTATGCCAGCGCGCCGAGAAGGCATACGAAGATGGCAACGCGCCGCTCAATTCAGTCGAAGGTTTCATCCGCCAGATCATTGGCTGGCGCGAGTATATTCGCGGCTTCTACTGGCATTTCATGCCAGGGCTGGAGAGCGACAACAAACTGAACGCTCAGCGCGCGTTGCCCGAATTCTTCTGGACCGGCGAAACCGATATGCGTTGCCTTTCCGACTGCATTCGCTCCACGAAAGAAAACGCCCACGCGCACCACATTCAGCGGCTGATGGTGCTGGGCAATTTCTGTCTGCTTGCCGGGATCAATCCGCGCGACGTGCAGGATTGGTATCTCGCCGTTTACGCCGATGCCTATGACTGGGTCGAAATGCCCAACGTGGTCGGCATGATCCTCTATGCCGATGGCGGGAACCTGGCGACCAAACCCTATGCCGCCAGCGGAAATTACATCAATAAGATGTCGGATTACTGCAAGGAATGCAGCTACTCAGTCTCCAAGAAGACTGGCGAAGGTGCGTGTCCGTTCAACCCGCTCTATTGGCACTTCATGGACCGCCATCGTGATCGCCTTTCGAGCAATCACCGCATTGGGCGGATCTATTCCACGTGGGACCGGATGGGCGAGGAAAAGAAGAGCGAATATCTGACCTCTGCCGAAAAATTCCTCGACACGCTAGAGCCAGCCAGCAAAGGGTGGGCGCGAGAATAATTTGGGAGAGTTTGAGCCATGCTAACCGTCCATCACCTGCGCATTTCGCAATCCGAACGCATCGTCTGGCTGTGTGAGGAGCTGGGCATCGAATACGACCTAAAGCTCTACAGTCGCGATCCTGAGACACGCCTCGCCCCTGCCGAGCTGAAGGCGCTGCACCCCATGGAAATCGCCCCCTTGATAGAGGATAACGGTACGCTTATGGGCGAAAGCGGTGCGATCATCGAATATATCGTCGGCAAATACGCGCCCGACACCGATCTGGTTCCCGGCCCTGACCATCCCGATTTTGCCGATCACCTTTATTGGTTCCACTTTGCCAACGCGACGCTGATGACGAATGGCATGATGAGCATCGCTGTGAACGCCGTGGGCGCGGAAATGCCGCCGCCCTTGATGAAGCGCATCACCAATGCCTGGGAAGCGGTCGAACGCCGCCTCGGCGAAGCGGAGTACTTTGGCGGATCGCAACTGACCACCGCAGACATCATGATGGGCTTCTCGCTCACCACCGCGCGCGCATTCAATGACATGAGCATCGATCACATGCCGAACCTGAAGGCATATCTCCAGCGGATCGGCGCACGCGACGCCTATCAGCGTGCTATGGCCAAGGCAGAGCCGGGCTTCCCGCCGAAACTGGATTAATATAAGCCGGACTTGAAACCGTAATCTGATAATGTCAGCGCATCACTGGCGGTTTATCGCTTGTGATCCATCTTCCTCAAGGAATCGTGTGAAAATAGACCAATACGGCAACGCAGCAAGCCTTACTGAGCCAGCTGCACCGCTTGATCCCAAACAACTGGCGCGTGACCTCCACGCATTCAGGATTCCGAGCATAGCGCGAAGCTGTTGGGAGTTGGCAATAACGGTCATTCCCTTCATGGCGATGTTCGGATTGATCCTGTTCGCGGTCAAAGCCGGATATTTTCTGGCTCTTGCCCTGACCCCGATAGCTGGCCTGCTTCTACTGCGCATATTCATCATCCAGCACGACTGCGGGCATGGTGCGCTGATGCCCACCAAACGCTGGAATGATTGGGTCGGCAGGGCGCTGGGCGTGTTTACGTTTACGCCCTACGATCCGTGGAAGCACGCTCATGCCAGGCATCACGCCTCGACGGGCAATCTTGACGCACGCGGAACGGGTGACGTCGACACGCTGACAGTGCGCGAGTTCAACAATCTCTCTTGGCTTGGGAAATTCGGCTATTGGCTTTATCGTCATCCCATTGTCTTGTTGGGATTTGGACCAGCCTATCTGTTCCTGCTTCGCCATCGCCTGCCAATTGGCCTGATGAGGGCCGGCTCGATCTATTGGATCAGTTCGATGTCCACCAATGTTGTCACCGGGCTCATTCTAATTGGCCTGGCCACTCAGTTCGGGATCGCCACTACAGCCTTGGTCGTGCTGCCGGTGCTGCTGATCGCGGCATCGACCGGCGTCTGGTTGTTCTACATCCAGCACCAGTTCGAGGATGCGCATTGGGACACGAAGGGCGACTGGTCTTTTCATGACGCCGCCTTGAAGGGCAGTTCACACCTTCACCTGCCAGCTCCTTTGCGCTGGTTCACTGGGAACATCGGGATCCATCACGTGCACCATCTGGCGAGCCGAATACCCTTCTACCGGCTTCCCAAAGTGCTTAAGGCGTTCCCCGAACTGGCGAACGTCAACCGGTTTACGATATCGCAGACGATACGCCCGCTTATGCTGACACTGTGGGACGAGGATCAGCGCAAACTCATCACATTTCGCGATGCTAAGCAGATGGCAAATTAAGCTGGCCGGTTACCGGGAGCGCAGGTCCTAAGTAGCAAGCTGTTCTTTGGCCACAGCCTCTACCGCCGCCATCGCGTCCCGCCACGGACCGGGACCATAACTGACCCGCGAAACGCCGAGTGCAGCCAGCTCAGAATTGTCCACCATGTCCGGCAGTCGCATGACATTAACTGGCAAATCGATTGCTTTGCAAAGTCGGGCAAGGAGGCCCGGATCGCTCAATCCCGGCACGAAGAAGCACCCTGCTCCAGCCGCCTGATAGGCTGCGGCGCGCTCTATCGCAGCGTCCACAAGATCCTCGCGATTGGGATTGTCGCCGGCCACCAATGGGCCCAGGAAAATGTCGGTGCGCGCATTCACGAAAAGTCCGGCGCTATCGACACTAGCAATGCGCTCTGCCTGTTCGTCGATCGCACGAAGCCCGCCCGCCCGGATCAAGCGATCCTCCAGATTGCAACCGACAACGCCGACATCCCTAAGCGCCGCCGCATTGCGGGCGAGATCGTCGAGATTGGTTGCATAGCCCGTTTCGAAATCGACCGTAATCGGCAGATCGACCGCCTCGGCAATCTGCGCGGCCGTTTCGACAAGTCGGGCAACCGGGATGTGTTCGCCATCATCATAGCCTTGCGCCCCGGCGAGCGAAGCGCTGCCGGTCGCGATCACTTTGGCTCCCGCACGGGCGACAGCCTGCGCGCTGCCAGCGTCCCAGATGTTGAACAGGATCAGTGGATCGGAGCTGTTGTGCAGTGCTGCGAAATCGGACTTCGTCATGTTAGAATAACTCCTTATCCCCGGCACCCTCGCGCTTCAGCAATTCGGCCTTGATCTTGGTGCCATAAGCATAGCCGCCCAGCCCGCCATCCGCCGCGATTACGCGGTGGCAGGGGATCAGCACGGCAATGTTGTTTGCTCCGTTTGCGCCGCCCACTGCGCGGCTCGCCTTGGGATTACCAAGCGCAG
>JBCBDF010000104.1:0-7455 GCA_038529875.1 Pseudomonadota bacterium
GAAGGCCATCTTTCATTTAATTATGCATTTCTGTTTCGGTTTGCCCCGCAGCTTAGTCAGGCTTGCTGATCGGCTCCACGCTGACAATACTCCGCCCATGCATCCATCAACTTGCGCCGTTTTTGCAAGAGATTTCCGCGTCGATAGGCCGCTTCGACTTTGTTCGATATCGCATGCGCGAGCGCCATCTCGGCGATCTCGCCATCAAAGTCTGTCTCTTCGGCAACCCAATCGCGAAAACTGCTTCTGAAACCGTGCGGAACGGCATTCACTTCCATATCGCGGCAGATCTTGGTGAGGGTCATGTCGGACATCGGCTTGCCATGCTTGGCGCCAGGAAAAACCAGTTCATTGCCTTGCTCACGATAGGTCGCAGCGCGCTTGAAAACGGATATAGCGGCGGGTGAAAGCGGGATCACATGCTCACGTTCTGCTTTCATCCTATTGGCAGGGATAGACCACAGCCCGGCTTTCAGATCGACCTCGTACCAACGCGCACCGCGAACCTCGCCTGAGCGCGTCGCTGTCAGCACAAGGGCTTCAAAGGCCAAGCGCCCAACGCTTTCGCGCTTGTTGAGCGCGGCTAAAAATCCAGGCACATCAGCATAGGGTAGAGCGCGATGGTGTTTTTCTGCCTTTTTGATTTTGGGAAGCGATTTGTTGATCGCCGCCATGGGTAGCGGCAATTCCCGATAGCCTTTTGCGATTGCCCAATCGATCACGGCTGTGATCCGTTGGCGAACCCGGCGGGCTGTCTCGTTCTTATCCAGCCAGATTGTGACAAGCACGTCGCGGACCTGCGCACCATCAATCTCACTTACAGCAACGTCACCAATGGCCGGGAAAGCATAATTTTCCAGTGAAGTCAGCCATTGAGCACGATGCTTCTTGTTCTTCCATCCCTTGCGGTTCTCGGCGAAAACCTTTGCAGCCGCTTCGCGAAAGGTCGGAATGCCCTCGGCTTTTCTGCGCTCGGCGACCGGATCGATACCAGCTTCCACCAAAGACCGAACTTCTCCAGCGCGCTGCCTCGCTTGCGCCAATGTAACTTTCTTGGCACTTCCAAGCCCTATGTCACGCCTGCGTCCATTCTTTTGGACTCGGCACACCCACGAACGGCTTCCGCTCGCTGTGACGTTGAGGAATAGCCCGTCACCATCCTGATGGCGTCCTTTCGGAAGCGCACCCCTAACCACCGTTGCTGTGAGTCTGCCCATAGATTTTTCCCACACTCTTACCCACACATATGTGAAACAGAATGATCACAAACGCAACAGACAGAAACGGGCCAAGCGAGCAACGCTATGATTTGTATGAATTCAAGGACCTTGCGCAACGAGCTGAAACAGCTAGGTGGCGGAGCGGGTGGGATTCGAACCCACGATACGGGGTTACCGTATACACACTTTCCAGGCGTGCGCCTTCGACCACTCGGCCACCGCTCCGCATGCCTGTCTTGGCAGAGCCAGCGCCTCTAGCGGGGGAGAGTTCGCCGTGCAAGGCGAAGCGTCAATCCGTCGCAGCAAAGCGGCGATAAATGTGCTATCTGGAGTCGTATCAGGCAGCGCTGCGCGGTTAAGCATTCCCTGCGAACGCTGCCACGAGAGCCTCTTTTCGTCCTCAAAAACGTGCGAAAAGGGGCTTTTGTGTGAGAGTATTGATCTAGCGTTTGCCTAGCCACCCACTCCCTCCGCCCTTCCCGCTTTCTTGTTTTACCTCAAGCGCCCGCGCTCACATCCGTTCGCTCGGCTACCGCGCCACCCGGCGCGACGCCCATGCGGGCTTGCGATGCGTTCAGCATCGATATTGCGCCCACAGTCTAGGCATTCCTGCAATTCGCTGGCACACATGGGCAATGAACAAAGCACTCATCGCCACCGTCGCAGCGCTCGCCCTCACACTACCCGCATCTGCTCAGGATGAGCCCCAGGGTGCTCCCTCTCCGAACCAGATCGTTGATGCTGCTCCGCAAAGCGAGTGGGTGAGCATCGCAGCGGAGGATTTGCTGGTGATGACGCTCGCTCCTGATCGAGACGGCAACGAACGCGAAGTGGTGATCCAATTGATGCCCGCACCATTCTCGCAAGGCTGGGTGAGCAACATTCGCACCCTCGCCCGCGCTCAGTGGTATGACGGGATTTCAGTGAACCGCGTGCAGGACAATTACGTTGTGCAATGGGGCGATCCGGGACACGATAATCCTGAAAGCGGCGAGACCGAGACGAAGCCGCTGCCTGATGGGCTGAAGGTGATGATGGCAGAGGAGTTCACCTACACCGTTCCTTCTCCGATGCCTGACGAAGCCTTTGACACTGCTGTCGAACTTTTAGGGAAAAATCGGATCGTTACGCAACTCGTAGGCGAACTTTTCAGGCGCGACCCCTATGGTGGCGCTGCAAGTATTAAACGTGGCTGGGCTTTTGGCCTGACATCCGACGAAATCTGGCCCGTCCATTGCTACGGCATGGTCGGGGTCGGCCGAGGGTACTCACCCGACACCGGCTCCGGCGCAGAGCTTTACACCGTTATCGGTCACGCACCGCGGCACCTTGATCGCAATATCGCGCTGGTCGGGCGGATCATCAGCGGAATGGAGCATCTGTCTTCGCTGCCACGCGGCTCAGGCACGCTGGGATTTTACACCGAGGAAGAGGCGGACAAACGCACGCCGATCCTCTCCGTCCGCGTCGCAAGCGACCTGCCGGAGGCTGAGCAACCGCGGTTCGAATACCTTTCCACCGAGAGTGACACATTCGCAAAATATGCCGAGGCCCGCGCCAACCGCCGCGATCCGTTCTTTATCGTGCCAGCAGGCGGCGCGGATATCTGCAACATCCCTGTGCCCGTGCGGCCCGTTTCCGCTGGCGAATGAGCGATTTATTCGTCTCGCATAGCGGGCCAATGTGGCGCTGGACCGCTTCCAACGGGGTCAGCTGGCATTTCGTAACAATCGATGGTCAAGCGGGTGACGACATGTCCGCAATCGAAACCATGCGCAGGCTGGAACTGGGCCGAAAGCGAGGCTTCCGATCACTCAAGGTTGAGGCCAAAATCGGCGCGACGACATGGCAAACCTCCTGCTTTCCCGATACGGGGCCCAGCACCGACGATGAGGGCTGGTTGCTGCCAGTAAAGGCGCAGGTCCGCAAAGCCGAAAAGCTAGCGGAAGGTAGCGATGTGGCCCTTACACTCAGGCTCATCTAGACTTGCCCAAATCGGCACGCCGGGAACCACTCCCCTTTCCGTAGCGTTAGGTCTCTTATTTAGAAGCGCAAGGGAGATCGCGTCATGAGAATTTCGGACCGTACTGAATATAACAGCAAGGCTCCACCACTCACCTGCTCTCCCGACACCAACGTTTATGACGCCGTCCTTCAGATGGCCGACAAGAACTTCGGCTCAATCATTGTTACCGACCCGGACAGCAAAGTGATCGGCATGATGACCGAGCGTGATATTTTCAGGCGGGTGATCGCCGAGAGCCGCGATCCCAAAACGACTTCGGTCGGTGATATCATGACGTCGGAAGTGCGCATGGCGAACAAGGACGACAAGGTGCTCGATTGGCTACAGGTCATGTCGAACGAGCGGTTTCGCCGTCTGCCGATCGTCGATGAAGAAAAGCGTATTGTATCGGTCATGACCCAAGGCGACTTCGTGAGCTACACCTGGCCGCAATTGCTGACGCAGGTCAGCCAGATGGCGCAGGCAACGCTCGCACCGGCGTTTAACCCGATTGCCATAGTTGGCGGCGTGCTTGTCTACTCAATCCTGTTGGTGATTGTGCTGATCAGCCTGACCTAGCCAATCCGCTGCATCAACTCGATGCGATTGCCAAACGGATCCTGGGTGAAGAAGCGATCATAGCCTTCGACCGGCTTGTCATCCTTTGTCGGCATACCAGCCGTCTCCAGCCTTGCACGCAACCCGGCCAGATCTTCAACCAGGAATGCAGGATGCGCCTTTTGCGCAGGGCGAAAATCGGGGTCGACACCAATATGCAAGCTAACTGGACCAGCTTCAAACCAGCACCCGCTGGACGAAAGGTTGGCAGGTTTTGGCACTTCGCGCATTCCCAGCAGGCCAATGAAGAAGGCGCGCGCCTGGCCCTCGCCGCCTTCCGGGATCGCCAACTGGACGTGATCTATGCCGACAAAGGCCATTCAAGCGCTTTCTTTTGCGAGTCCTTCCCCGGCAAATTCGCGCGAACTGCGCCGAACATCAACAATAAAGCGTGATGCCTTCTCGCGCAGGGCATCGGCGTGATTATCCAGCTCTTCAGCCGATGTGAGAACCTGATTGGAGACCGATCCCGTCACCATGGAGGCATCGTGCAGATGGCCAATTTGCTCCGCCACATCGCCTGCACCGCGCGCCACCGTATCGATATTGCGCGCCAGGTCTTCGCCGGACATTGATTGCTGATCCACCGCCGAAGCAATCATCACTGCAACGGTCTCTAGCTCGTCAATCTGTTTCACGATGGCATCGAGGTCGGCGACGCTTGCACTGGTCGAAGACTGGATTGCGCCAATCTTCTCGCCCACGCTGTTGGTTGCGTTTGCGGTCTGATTGGCGAGCTCCTTCACCTCCGAAGCAACCACGGCGAAGCCGCGCCCGGCCTCGCCGCCTCGGGCCGCTTCGATCGAGGCATTAAGCGCGAGCAGGTTGGTCCGCTTCGCAATCGTCTGGATCAATTCGACAATTTCGCCGACTTCATTTGCGGCTCCCGAAAGGTCGCTCATCTTCGCATTGGCAGCGTCAACAAGATCACTGGCCTTGCGCGCCAGCTCTGCCGAAGTGGCAGCCTGCTGGCTGACTTCACTGATGGACAGCGCGAATTCGTCGGCAGCGGAAGCGGCGGCGGTCACGTTTTCGCGGGCCAGATCAACCGCACCAGAGGCCTGCCCGGCCTGATTGGATGATTGCTCTGCCAGTGCGGCCATCGATTGCGATGTGCTCTTAAGCTGCGCCGATGAACCAGCAACGGCCTCAATCAGTTCGCCGACGGAGACTTCGAAATCATCTGCAAGCTCATCGAGCATATCCATCTTTTCGGTACGGGCATCGCGCGATTGATCGATCAGCACTTGCTGCTGTTTGAGCTCGTGCTCGGCCAATTGCGCGCGTTCGTCCTCGCGATTGCGCAGTTCAAGTGAGCCCTGTTGGAACACCGCCAAGGCCCGAGCCATCGCCCCGATCTCGTCCTCGCGCTCGCCATTGGGAATTTCCACTTTCTGATCCCCGCCTGCGATTTTCTCCATTGCGTCGGTCATACCGCGGACCATGCCGACGATATTGCGAACGATAGTGCGGGCGCCAAACATAGAGATCAGGACGCCAGCCGCCAGCAATGAAAAGAAGATCATGAATGAGCCGCGGATATCAGCCATCAAACTACCTGCCTTACCCGCCACGAAATCGTGCAGCTCATCGGTGTGAATACTGAGATCCCGGTAGAGCGTGCCAATTTCCTCCTCGACGCTTGCAATCGCCGATGCATCTGCATCGGCATCGAGGGCAGTCACATTTTCTTCGGCACTGCGGATGCGGTCGCGAAGCTGCAGCAGCGGGGCACGAATATCCGCGGGAATTGCGTCTCCGCCATATTCGAGCGTCGACAACAGGTCTTCCTCTGCCGCCACCAGCTTGGCAGACGCCTCTTGCAGCCCGCTTGCCTGGCCACGATCAGAAAAGTCTCGAAACGACACATAGGCATCGGTCGTGGCGATGGCAGCATGCCCACTGCGCACTTCAGCCGATGCGAGCACAGTCTGCTGCTGTCCGGCATTTGCCAGATACGCAACGCCGCCGATGATCGCCAGCGTCACGAAGATCAGCAGCGCGGCATTGTTGAAGATCGCAATGTTCAACTTGGTCGCCAGCGAGAAGCGATCAATCCAGCGCGACGGAGCATCGCCAACAGGCGCGGCATCGCCATTAGAACCAAATTGATGATCCAGCACACTCACGCGCATTTCCCCAAAAACACTGCGCGCAAATGGCGCATAACCCTGAACTGAATGCTTATAGCCGTCAGGTACTTAAGGGATGGTAAAGGGCTGATTAACTACCGCAGCCGAGCAGCAAGACCGCGCCGCATGCCACCAAGCGCAGTCAAATCACCCTAAATACGCTCGGCCTGAGCCACTGCGTCGCTCGCGCGCAGAGCGCTCAGAATGCGGGTAAGGTGCGCCAGATCCTGCACTTCGGAATCGATCCGGTACGTTACGAAGGGATGATCGAGCTGGACCTGCTCCAGACTGGTCACGTTTGTCTTGTTCTGCGCAAAAATGCCCGCCATTTCGGCCAGCGTACCAGGCCTGTCATAAATCGTGACGGTCAACCGGCCCACCGCCCCTTGGGAGCGCTTGCCCCACGACAGATCAAGCCAGTCGGTATCGATGCCGTTGGCCAGCTCCAGGCAATCGATCGAATGGACAAGCACGGTCTCGCCCTTGCGACGCAGGCCAACAATGCGGTCGCCGGGAACAGGATGGCAGCATTCGGCGAGTTCAAAGGCGACGCCGGGCGTCAGGCCGCGAATAGAGATCACTCGATCGCGCTTGGACCATTCCTCGTCCTCGTCGAAGTCGGCAGTGCAGCCTGGCACCAAGGCTTCCATCACTTCACGGTCGGTCAGCTTTGCCGCGCCGATGGCGAACATCATGTCTTCCGGTCCATCCAACCCCAGCCGCTCGATCGCATCTCGGATAGCTTTCTTTCCGATGCGCGCGGGCACTTTTGTTGCGATCTCATCGAACAGCTTGGAGCCGATCTCGGCGATCTCGGCGCGCTCTTTCAGGCGCACTGCGCGGCGGATGGCCGCTCGCGCCTTGCCCGTGACCACAAAGCCGAGCCATGACAGGCGCGGCTCGGCCTGCTTGCCCTTGATGATCTCCACCACGTCGCCATTGTTGAGCGGCGTGCGCAGCGGCATGTGCCGCCCATTGATCTTGGCCCCAACGGTTTGCGCCCCCAGATCGGTATGCACAGCAAAGGCGAAATCGACCGAGGTTGCGCCCTTGGGCAGCTGGAATAGCGCGCCTTTGGGCGTGAACGCGAATATGCGGTCCTGATAGATCGCCAGCCGCGTATGCTCGAGCAATTCCTCCGCATCGTGACTGGCATCGACAATCTCGATCAGATCACGCAGCCACCCGACCTGCCCATCGGCGTCATCGCTTTGCTTATAGGCCCAGTGCGCCGCCAGCCCGAATTCGTTGCGGCTGTGCATTTCGCGGGTGCGGATCTGCACCTCCACCCGCATTGAATTTTCATACATCAGCGATGTGTGGAGCGAGCGATAGCCATTCGATTTGGGAGTGGAGATGTAATCCTTGAAGCGACCAGGCAGGAATTGCCAGGTCGTGTGCAGGATCCCCATCGCGGCATAACAATCGGATTCGTTCTCGCAGATGACGCGGAAGGCCATGATGTCTGTAACCTGTTCGA
>JBCBDF010000105.1:0-7400 GCA_038529875.1 Pseudomonadota bacterium
GCTCGCCCGGTCCCCACAGGCGGTCCTGCAAGACCCAGCCCGTGCGCCCGGCAATATCAATTTCACACCAGCCCGCTTCGCATTTGCCAAGTGTGCCGACATTGCCCGGCTGTGCGCGCCAGCGCAGTTTTGACTCCGCGCTCGCGCTGGTTCGCAAATCAACCGGCCCTTCCCCAACAATCAGCGCCGCACGCTCAGGGCTCAGCAAGCTGGAGACCACCCAGCCCTGATCGCCATTCGGGTCTTGGATTAGCCGCCATCCTTCGCGCACACGCACCACCTTCACCGGCAAGCCCTTGCGCTTGTACACCCATTCAATCGGGTAATCGCGGCTCGGCCCAACCCGCATATTGACCTCTTCAGACCGGATTGAGGCCCAATAGGGCAATTCGCGATCCTGCGCGCTCAGCGGCGCTGCGAGAGGCAAACCTGCCAAACCCACAAAGGCCAAAATACAATGAGATAAAAGCCGTTTCATTTCAGGATGAACCATAGCTTGTTCGGGCATGCATCTTCAACCGTGCTTGACCACCTAGCCCACATACCATTAGCGCCTTGGGCATGGCGAATGAGACCAAGCAATCGATCCGCCCGGCGGCGCATGAAGCGAAAGTGGTGGTGACCCGTCACCTGATGCCGTCGGTTGAGGCGCGGATGAGCGAATTGTACGATTGCACGCTCAACAGCGCGGATGAGCCGATGAGCCGCGAGGCGCTGATTTCAGCGATGCAGAGCTGCCATGTGCTTGTGCCCACCGTAACCGACAGGATCGATGCGGAGATGATCGCTCAGGCTGGTCCGCAGCTTGGCCTGATTGCCAATTTTGGCGCTGGGACCGAGCATATCGACTTGGCAGCGGCGGCCGCTCGCAAGATCCTCGTCACGAACACTCCGGGCGTCTTCACCGACGATACGGCTGATATTGCGATGGCTGGCATTATCGGCGTGCCTCGCCGGATTCGCGAAGGGACATCGCTGGTCAGACGCGGCGAGTGGACCGGTTGGGCTCCTTCCGGCCTGCTCGGGCGCAAAATCGGCGGCAAGGTGCTCGGCATTGTCGGGATGGGCCGCATTGGTCAGGCGGTGGCGCATCGCGCCCGCGCATTCGGCCTCGAAATTGCCTATCACAATCGCAAGCGCTTGCCCGAAGCGATCGAGAGCATGCTGGCCGCGCGCTACGTCGAAAACCTCGATGATCTGCTGGCAGAATCCCACATTATCACGCTGCACAGCCCGCTAACCGAAGAGACACGCAACATGCTCAATGCGCGGCGATTTGCGCTGATGAAGCGGGGTGCGAGCATAATCAATACGGCGCGCGGCGAGCTGATCGACCAAGAGGCATTGATTGATGCGCTTGAGAGCGGCCACCTCGCAGGGGCCGGCCTTGATGTCTATCCTGACGAGCCGCATGTGGACGAGCGCTTGATTGCACATCCGAATGTCATGACCCTGCCCCATATCGGCAGCGCAACGGTGGAAGGTCGCGAGGCATCGGGTGAAAAGGTCATCGCTAATATCCGTTTCTGGGTGGATGGCCACCGCCCGCCCGACCAGGTGCTAGAGGCGCTGATCAAATAGGATCGAAGTCAGGCGCGCGCGGGGCACGGATGAGCAGGCAAAAGACAGGTGCTCAGAGAGCGTCCAAAGCACGGCTGATCTTGACCCACTCTGACTTTACGTGATCGTGCAGGATTATCCGGGGCTTAGCCTGTGTTTCTGCCGATTTGCGGTTCGCCAGCACTCGTTCGCAAACGAACTCCTCGGGCCACCCCGCCCATTCGCCAGCGGGATTGAGCAAGTTGTATGAGAACGCTGGCTCGACCTCCGCACGATAGATGGTCTCAAGCTCCTGCTTGGTGTAGCCCGCCTGCGCGATCAGTTCCGCGATGTTGAGGTAGTTTTGCTCGTCCAATTCGGTATCAAGGAATGTGTCCGAAAGGGCTGACCAAACTGGAAGCCTACGTGCAATTTCCTCATCCGTCAGCGGCGGCAGCTGAGCCACCGCCAGTGCTGACGGTACGCCGGCTCTCAACTCTTCGCGCATCACACCGATTAAATCGTCAATCGCCCGGCGTGACGTTGCCAGCTCAAAATGCTTGTAGGGTAATTCCACCCTCAGGTCTGATTGCCGCGCGGTGCCTGATGCGGATTCAGGCGCGACTATGCCGTCTCTCGCCGACCAAATCGCAATCGTCCGCACAGGCGGTTTGCTGGAAACATCGTGCTCGAACGGCGGATCGTTCACACCGTGATCGTTGATGGCCTCATAAACCCGCCAGGCATTGTTCGCACGCCTGTCACCTGAGAATGGTGATCCCAAAGTGATCGCCAATTCCATTTGGTCAGGCCGCCGGTGGGCCAGTAAACGCGCGAACATACCTCCAAGGCTCCAACCGATGATGATTGCTGGTCGCCCGGTCTCTTCGGTGATTTTGCCGATGTGCGCTTCAATTTGGGCGACCCTCTGCTCCGTAACCTTGGCATTGAGGCGCTGCCCCCAACCATGAGCCTTGAAACCCGCTTGGTTTAGGGTCGCGCGCAGCAATGCCGTTGAGCCATCGCCAGCCAGCATGCCGGGAATGACGATTGCCGGACGTCCGTCGCCAAAGGGATCAATCCTGCTTGGCGAACGCAGTGGCGCCGCAAAAATCTTGGGAACGGCCAACAGTTCAGCCGCCAATTTGCCAAGTGGCGGCGGCTTAGGTTCTGATATTTTCACGGGACCATCAATGCCATCAAAGACTCAACTCATAAAACCGGTTGTCGCCATTGTCTTCATAGCCCGCAAACGGATCAGTCTCGGTAAAGCCAAAGCTGGTGTAGAGGCCGTTCGCGGCATTGAAGGGCGCGCTGATCCCGGTTTCCAGCTTCATGGTTTTGAACCCGGCGTCGCGCGCGGCACTCAGGAGTAGTTCGAGCAACCCCTTGCCGAGCCCTTTTCCCTTTGCTTGCGGCAGGACACGCATGCTCTTGATCTCGGCATAATCACTATGCGAACGCAGCGCGCCAACGCCCAGCAACGCGTCACCATCCCACGCGCCAAAGACTGCGATGTCCGGTGCATTCAGCCGCTCAATATCAAACGCATAGGCTGTGCCCGGCGGGGAAACCGCCAGCATATCTTTATGGTGGTATTCCAAAATGGCGGCCACATCCGGGTCCTCAATGCTGGTTATGCGATAATCCATCAGTTGACTCTCTGTAGCGCAGCGCGGATCGGCTCAAGCTCTACGGAATCAGACCATGAGTGGGACGACCACATCCTCAAAGATTGTCGTATTGCGGCATGCCCAGGACGTGGAAACCGCCATCAACGTGGATGATCTCTCCGGTGGTGCAGGCTCCGGCATCGGAACATAGATACACTGCCGTACCGCCCACCGCTTCCAGCGTGGCATTGCTGCGCAGCGGCGCATTGCTGTCCGTATGCCGGTAGGTGCTGCGTGCCCCGCCAATGGCGGACATGGCCAGCGTTTTCATCGGGCCGGGACTGATGGTGTTGACGCGGATGCCGTCGGGGCCGAGGTCATCGGCAAGATAACGCACCGTCGCTTCCAAAGCCGCCTTGGCCACGCCCATTACATTGTAATTCGGGGTCACGCGGGTTGAACCCATATAGCTCAGCGTTAGCACCGTGCCGCCATGCTCCACCATCATGGGATGAGCGCGGCGCGCCACTTCGATGAGGCTGTAGGCGGAGATATCGAGGCTGGTTTTGAAATTCTCTCGCGAGGTGTCGAGGATCCGGCCCGTCAGTTCCGATTTGTCGGCATAGGCAATGGCGTGGATCACGAAATCCAGCCTGCCCCACCGCCCCTGCAATGCGGCAAAGGCGGCATCTAGCGAGGCGTCATCGGTCACATCGACGTCCAGCATGAAACCCGAACCAACGCTTCGGGCCAGCGGTTCCAACCTTTTGCCAAAGGCTTCGCCCTGATAGGTGAAGGCCAGCTCCGCCCCTGCCTCAGCGCAGGCCTTTGCAATGCCCCAGGCAATCGACCGATCGTTGGCAACGCCCATCACGAGGCCGCGTTTCCCGGAAAGCACACCGATGTTCGCTGGTACGTTCTCTGGCATGTTGGCCACCTCACCCATCGGCGCTTAACCCGCGCTGAAATTTTACCCGTGAAATTTCGACATCAGCATCGAGCCATTGGTGCCGCCAAATCCGAAGCTGTTGGTCATTACAGTATCGAGACCTGCGCTTTCCACGAGCTGCGTGGCGATCTCTTCCGGTTTCAACGCCGGATCGAGGGTCTCCACGTTGATCGACGGAATGATGAAATCATGCTCCAGTGCCAGTAGGCAGTAGATCGCCTCCTGCGCGCCGGTGGCCCCTTGGCTGTGACCAGTCATCGACTTGGTGGAGCTGACCGGCGGGGTCGAGCCGTCCCCAAAAACGCGGCGCACCGCCTCGATCTCGCCGACATCGCCGACCGGTGTCGAAGTGCCGTGGGCGTTGATATAGCTGACCTTGCGATCATCGCTGAGCGTTTTGAGGGCCCCGCGCATCGCCCGCTCACCGCCCTCACCCGAAGGTGCGACCATGTCGGCGCCATCGGAAGTGGCGCAGAAACCGGTGACTTCGGCGTAAATCTTTGCCCCGCGCGCCTGCGCGTAGTCGAGGCTTTCCAGCACCACCATCGCGCCGCCGCCGCCGATAACAAAACCGTCGCGGTCCGCATCAAAGGCGCGGGAGGCGCGCTCCGGCGTATCGTTATATTTGCTCGACATGGCCCCCATGGCGTCAAACAGGCACGACAATGTCCAGTCCAGCTCTTCACCGCCGCCGCCAAACATCACGTCCTGCTGGCCCAGCGCGATTTGCTGCGCTGCCATGCCGATGCAGTGCAGCGAGGTAGAGCAGGCCGAGGTGATTGAGAAGTTCATGCCCTTGATCTGATAAGCCGTCGCAAGGTTGGCACTGACGGTTGAGGACATGGTCTTGGGTACAGCAAACGGCCCGATGCGCTTGGTCGCGCCAGTTTTGAGCACCGTCTGATGCGCCGCAAGCATGGCTGAGGTAGAAGGGCCTCCAGATCCGGCGATCACCCCGGTCATCGGGTTGATGACGTCTTTTTCCTCTAGCCCGGCGTCGGCAATTGCCTGCCCCATGGCGATATGGGCATAGGCCGCGCCCGGGCCCATGAAGCGCAAGGTGCGCTTATCGACATGCTCGGAAACGTCGAGATCCACGGCCCCAGCGATCTGCGACCGGAACCCATGCTCGGCCATATCTTCATTGAAAGTGATGCCGGATTTGCCCGCTTTTAGCGCGGCCAGCACCTCTGCTGCATTATTGCCGATCGAGGAAACGATCCCCAGTCCTGTGATAACGACGCGACGCATATTCCCCTTTTCTCGCCCCTACCCATTTAGGTCTCAGGCCCAGTCAGGCCTCAGATAGAGCGACTTTCATATCCTTAACTTGATAAATGACCTCACCATCGGCCTCAACCCGGCCATCTGCCACCCCCATGGTCAAGCGCCGTGATTGCACGGCCTTGGTGAAATCGACGTAATAGGTCAGCATCTTACGGTCAGGCCGCACCATGCCCGTCAGCTTGACCTCGCCGACACCCAAAGCATAACCGCGCCCCTGCCAGCCGCGCCAGCCGAGATTGAAGCCGGTCAGCTGCCACAATCCGTCAAGGCCAAGACAGCCGGGCATGATCGGATTCCCGGGGAAATGGCAGTCGAAGAACCAAAGATCGGGTTTGATATCGAACTCTGCCACCACATGGCCCTTGCCATCGGGGCCGCCATCGCCGGAAATATCGGTAATCCGGTCCATCATCAGCATGGGAGGTTCGGGCAATTGCGCATTGCCAGGGCCGAACAACTCACCCCGCGCGCATTTCAGCAAATCCTCACGGTCAAAACTGGATGGAAAATCACTCATGCCCGGCAGTACTCCTGAACTTTTGGCAACTTGGCGGTGGCAGCGCCTACCACTCCGCATTGTTGATGGAAAGAGCGCATGAGCCTCTGGTTGATAACTGAGTACAGGTCGCGAATGCCCTGTATTATGCGCCTTGGCTGCAGGACTGAATAGAGGCGGGCTCGGGGCGCGCCGCCTTTCGTTCAAAGCGGGCGAAATAGCCTTTGATGTCAGGCTTCTCAATAAACTCTATAAGACGAAACCCAGCAGCGTCTAACTCGCAAAACAGCAGCTTGGGCGGGATCCCATGCTGATCGGTTGGTCGGTCGGCGTCGACCACGATAACTTGCCCGCCTTCAGCGAGTGCGGGCCACAAACGCCATAGAAAAGCGTAGGGCTCGCTCACCTCATGATACATATGCACCAGGAAAATCCGGTCGAAGCTATCGGGCGGCAATTGCGGATCATCGACCTGGCCCAGCTTGATCGAGATGTTTTCAAGACGCTCGTTCTCGACCCGGCGACCGATCCGCTCCAGCGCGCCGCGATCAATATCCTGAGCGAGCACGCGGCCGGCTTCACCCACGCGGTCTGCCAAACGCACAGTGTAATAGCCTTCACCCGCGCCGATATCAGCTACCGTCATGCCCTCGCTGATCTGGGCCAGATCCATCACCTTTTGCGCCTCGCCCCGGCGATCGCGCGCATCCTCATTGGAAAACTGGTTAGAGGTGATCGTCGATACGGGGCGGTCGGGCAGCGGGAACTCAAGCGCCGTTTCCGGACGGCCAGAGGTTTCCGGCCCCGGCTTACAGGCCGCGAGCAGCGCCAGAATTGCAAGAGAGCCAAGAGCGCTCCGCATCATTATTCGACGTCCTCCACCTCGACCGTTTCGCCCGTGACCTGCTGAGCAAGAGCAGCAGAGATAAACTCGTCTATCTCACCGTCCAGCACCTTGTCAGGCGAGCTTGAAGTTTCGCCTGTGCGCAAATCCTTCACCATTTGATACGGCTGCAAGACGTAAGATCGGATCTGGTGACCCCAGCCAATATCGCTTTTTTCCTGATATTCGCCACTGGCCGCTGCCTCACGCGCTGCCATTTCGCGCTCAAACAGGCGCGCCTTCAGCATGTTCATCGCGGTTGCACGGTTCTTGTGTTGACTGCGGTCATTTTGACTCGCGACCACAATGCCAGTGGGCTGGTGCGTTATACGTACTGCGGAATCGGTGGTGTTGACGTGCTGACCACCCGCGCCTGATGCGCGATAAGTGTCGATTTTAAGGTCGCCCTCGTTGATCTCAACCTCAAAACTATCGTCGATCACCGGGTAGACCCATACGCTTGAAAAGCTGGTGTGACGCTTGGCCGCGCTGTCATAAGGGCTGATGCGGACAAGGCGGTGTACGCCGCTCTCAGTCTTGCCATAGCCATAGGCATTCTCACCCTTGATGAGCAGAGTAGCGGATTTGATCCCAGCCTGATCACCGGCCTGGTATTCCACAGTCTCAACCTTG
>JBCBDF010000106.1:0-7396 GCA_038529875.1 Pseudomonadota bacterium
GCAAACTTGCTCTTTGACCCAGATCAAACTGGGCGATTTTTCATGAGTGGTCAGGGAAGCGGAAACTCGTCATCAAGTCGTCGTTGACCGCACATTCGAAATACCAACGGGCCTCTATGTGGCAACGGTTGGCTGCTATCTGGCCTTTATCGGCACCATGTTTGTTGCTTTCCAATCACCGGGACTGGTCATCCCGATGGCGATTTTCGGATTGTTCGTAATCGCCGGTTTCGGCGTGCCAACGATCTGGACGCGGTTGAAAACCAACAGCACCGCTATGCCGCTGTCATGGGGCAAGTTCGCTCGCAATGGCATTATGACCCATACAGGTCGCTTGAGCGCAGGCGAGGCGACTATTCAAATGCTGATCCTGCCGGTTCTCATCGTGCTTTGGGGCCTCGCGGCGGTGACCATAGCTGCGCTGGTTTAACCCACCTTCCTTGCGGAGAGAGCTTGCAGGTGCGCGGGGTCGAGTAATTCGATCCCGCGCTTGCCTGTGCGTTTTATAGCGCCAGCATCTTCCAACTCGCCCAGCTTGCGGCTGACGGTTTCGATGGTCAGCCCGAGCATATTGCCCAGCTCTCCGCGCGTCAGCGGCAGGTCGAAACGATCAGCCGGATGGCACGGTGACTGACTGGCAGCTTGGGCGAAATCATGCAGTACCGACGCCAACCGCGCTTCTGCGCTGGCATGGGCAGTCAGTTCCAGCAGGCTGCGGGTCGCGTGCAGCTCCTCCTGCGAACGGCGCAGCAAAGCTTTGGCTAGGGCCGGATACGCATCGACCGCTCGCTCGATATCGACCCGCGCAAAGGTGCACAGCTTGCTCTCTGTCAGGGCAGTCACGTCGTGATGCGCAAATGGCGCGAATAGCTCGCCGATAAAGCCCGCGGGGTGGACCAGGGCGAGGATGTTTTCATTGCCATCGGCATCGACTGCAGAGACCTTGAGCGCGCCGGAAACCAGGGTCGCACAGGCGGCCTTTTCATCGCCGGCCGCAAACAGCATCTCTCCGCGCTTCAATACGCGAGTTCGGCCCGCCGCAGCCATCGCGTCGCGCTCTTCGTCGCTCAGTACGGAGCAGGCGGCGCTGTCGCGCACGGGGCATGAAGCGCAAGCGAGGTTCATGGTGACACCTGTTGGCGAAGCGCGCGCAGGATCTGATCCTGAGCCATGACTTGCACGGCGACCTTGGCGCGCAATTCGGCAATTTCCTGGCCAAGAGCAAATTCGCTCGAGGCCTCGGCATAAATGAGATCGATATCCGCGAGCGCAATCGCGGTCTGACTGTGCTGCGAATCGAGCTCGGCAAGGGCGATTTGAGCTGCCGCCCATTGGTTGCTCTCTGGTGAGCTGCCCCGAGCGGAGGCGATTGCGCTTTCCACTCCGGGGATTGCAACTTGGAACGCTTCATAGGCGCTATCGGCGCGCGCTTCGATGGCGGGTAGGCCAGCGAGCACAGCAGGGTTCGATACGGGCGCAGCAGGTGGACGTGTTACGGGCTCAAATGTGCCCGCGATTCGCTCCCCATCGCGCACCGCGAGCGAAGGGTATTTGTCGCCGCTGCCCAAGCAGCCGCTCAGGACGAAAGCGCCAGCGATTGCTGCACCAATTCTGAACAGGGGAGATTGTATTGTGACCACGCCTGTCCGTATCACGACCTGTGACGGGCGCAAACCCGGATTGGCACGCCAAACACGAAGCCGGGTAAAGGAAGCAATGCGTTTTCTTATCTGCTCAGGCGTTGACTTGCCAGCGCCTTTCCCTTAACGGCACGCTTCTTTCCAGCGCTGCAAAAATTGCGGCGCGGTGTTTTGCGTCCTGTTTGTGCGTGCATTCGCATTGGGCAGGGCACAGCTTTAGATCGAGAGTAAATAGCCATGTTCGCAGTAGTGCGCACAGGCGGCAAGCAATATCGGGTTGCCGCTGGAGACAAGATTGCCGTTGAAAAGCTGGCTGGCGAAGCCGGTGACACCCTCACGCTGGGCGATGTCCTGCTGGCTGGTGAAGGCGAAAAGATCGCTGACGCATCGAAGGTCACCGTTTCAGCGGAGATCATTGCGCAGGCCAAGAGCGAAAAAGTTGTCGTTTTCAAGAAGCGTCGCCGCCACAATTACCGTCGTAAGGCTGGCCACCGCCAGCAGATGACGCTGCTGCGCATAACCGATGTGGGCGAAGGCGCGAAGAAGGCTCCAGCCAAGAAAGCTGCTCCGGCTAAGAAGGCCGCTGCACCGAAGGCTGAAACCGAAGCAAAGGCAGCACCGGCTAAGAAAGCACCAGCCAAGAAGGCCGCTGCGAAGAAGGCTCCGGCCAAAAAAGCGGCTGCTCCAAAAGCTGCAGCGGCTAAAAAACCAGCTGCCAAGAAAGCTCCTGCGAAAAAGGCTCCGGCTAAGAAAGCCGCACCCAAAGCAGCTGACAAGAAGTAAGGAACAGACACCATGGCACATAAAAAAGCAGGTGGTTCATCACGCAATGGTCGCGACTCAGAGGGTCGGCGCCTTGGTGTGAAAAAGTTCGGCGGTCAGAACGTGATCGGCGGCAACATTCTCGTGCGTCAGCGCGGCACCAAATTCTATCCCGGCACCAATGTCGGCATGGGCAAGGATCACACCCTATTCGCGACCGAGCAGGGCGTGGTGCGATTCCACAAAGGCAAGCTTGGCCGCAAATACGTGTCGGTAGACATGATTGCGGAAGCAGCTGAATAACCGGACGGTTCAAAAACAGGATCGTCCCACGGGGCGGTCCCAGCCGATGACATAATCGGCAGCGTAGAGGGAGAAGGGCCACCCCGATATCGGGGGAGCCAGCTCCCTCTTCTCGTTTCTCCCTCGAAAATAGACCGTGTTGTCGCGGATTTCTTTTCCGCCGCAATGCAAGTGTCACGCATCCCACCTAAGTGATCAGTGCGGGACGATGAGGAGAGATCTGATGTTCCATCGCAGCGAAAGATTGCTGTTAAGACCGATCTGGCCAGAGGACTGGCAGGGCGTGTTCGCGGGAATCGCCGATGAGGGCGTTGTGCGCAATCTGGCGCGCGCTCCGTGGCCGTATCAAGAGGAAGACGCGCGCGAGTTTGCTCAATCGAGCATTGATCCGCTGTTTCCGCGCTTCCTGATTACCCGCGCGCGCGATGCGGCAGTGATCGGCTGCATCGGGATTGACGCGATGGATGCTGACGAAACTGGGGATGAGGTTGAACTCGGCTATTGGATTGCGCGACCCTTTTGGGGCCAGGGCTTTGCGACCGAAGCGGGGCATGCGGTGCTTAAGATCGCGGCTGCGCTGGGTCACAAGCGCCTGACCGCGTCGCACTTCCTCGACAACCCTGCCTCGGGCAAAGTGCTGCAAAAGCTCGGCTTTGTCTCAACCGGGCGCGTGTTACAGCGGCATTCCTGCGGGCGCGGGGCAAAAGCGCCTGTCGCTGAATACGCACTCGATCTGGACGCCGACCTTGTGGCTGTGAAACGAGCGGCCTGAGCCGCGCAAAACTAAAAAAAGCCCCGGCGTCTCTTCGGAGAAACCGAGGCTTTTTGCTGTACGGTTAGAGCCAACCAAAAAAATCAGAACGACTATTCCGCTGGCATGACCGCGTCGGAATAAGGGCTTTCCCATTTCTGGATCAGCGCGCGATCATCATGGTTCCATGGGTGGTATCCGGGTTTCAGGATTGCCGCCCATTCAAAGAACATGCGCCGCATCATGCCGGGCTTCCACCATAGGAACGCATAAAGTTTGCGCTTCGCCTGACCGCGTGTGTAGCCATCCTGTTCGAGCAGGCCGATCGCATCGCGAATGCGGTTGCCGAAATACTTCTTGGTGATGAGCGCAGCGATCAGCGCGCGCGTCTTATAGCGTTTCCACGCGCTCCAATCCCGCGTTACGTGCAGCCATACGTCATAGACCAGGCCCTTGTGCTCCACCTCCTCGGTCGCGTGCCAGCGCCACACCTCTGCTGCCACCGGGTCTGCGCCCTCCAGGTAGTCGGGATGGAGTAGCAAATGGCGACTGATGATTGCGGCAAAATGTTCCAGCGCAATGGTGATTGCGAGGTTGAACTCCTTGGGACGGCCCTCGGTCAGCTCAAGCATGGCCTGAATGCCCTGGTCGATGCTTTCGACATTATAGCCGTGATCGGAAACCAGCCGGTTGAACGCGACATGTTCGCGGGTGTGATTGATCTCTTGCGTGGAGAAGGCCTTCACCTCGCGCGCCAGCTTTTCGGGTATATCGTCGCGGAACAGGCGCAATGTGTCGATGAAGAAAGCCTCCCCGCGCGGCAGGCTGGCCGAGACCGAATTATACCAGGCGGTCGCCACCGGATCGCCGGAATGCCAGTGGCGCGGCACCATCGCTTTTCGGTCAAAGCGTTCATTGCGCACAACAAGTTCGTGCTCAGCTGGTGTGGCAGTCGCGCTGGCGATGCCGACACTTTCCTGAGAACTCTCATTTCTGGCGGGGTTGTCGAGCGGGTCCGCGCGTTCTAGGTCGATCTTGGTCTGTTCGGTCATGTGTAAGAATCTATTAGGCTTAATAATTAATGACAAGTCGTAAGCGGTTAACGCCTGAAGAATCCCGTAGTTCCGCGTTAGAAGCGGCGAGGGCATTATTAATCGAAACAGGGCCGCAATCGGTCACTTTGAAGGCTGTGGCCGGGCGAATTGGCCGCACGCACGCAAACCTGCTGCACCATTTTGGGTCAGCTTCCGGCTTGCAAAAAGCGCTCGCAGAGCACCTGGCGAAGACAGTCTGCGAGACAATTATCGATGCGGTGCGTGCGAGTCGCGCGGGACTCGGCTCTGCACGCGAGGTCGTCGATCTCGCCTTCGATGCGTTCGATCGTGAGGGTGCAGGGGCGCTTACCAGCTGGATGCTGCTGACCGGCAATGAAGATGCATTGCATCCGATTATCGAGACGATTCACGAATTGGTCGATGAGATCGCGCCGGAAGAGGCCGCGCATGACGGCGATGAGATGCGGGTGCATCGTGACACGCTCAGCCTGGTTCTGCTGGCGCTCGGTGACGCGCTGATTGGTGGAGCCTTGGCCAAATCTTTGGGACTGCCGCGCGATGCAGCGCGGGCGCGGGCGCAGGATATACTTGAGGCTTCGATGGCCGAGATGCAGCTCGAAACTTAGCTCTCGAGTCCCTTACACTGCCATTCGGGCAGACTAGCAGGGTCCAAGTCGGCCACGCGCAGATGATCGACCGCGAAGCCAAGGCTCTCATAGGCGGCCTTGCGACGTTTTTCCTCTGACTTGTCGAGCGGAACCACGACCAGTCGACGATTGACCTTTTGCCGCCAGTTCATCCGCGCGGTATTTTCCTGGCCGATATAACAGCCCTTCTCAAAGTTGACGCCGTTCAACTCCACTGCATTGGTTTCAAGCCAAAGGATATCGCTCAGGTCTGCGCGCCCTTCCGGCACACCCAACGAAAGACGATGCGCAAGATAGGCATCGTCAGCAGGCGCGCTATTGGCATCGGCTGGGGCAATCCAGCGATGGCCGAGGCCCGGCAGGCGAGGATCGGCAGATGCGCCGGTTTGTGGTTCGGCGCTCCAATGCACCGCCAACGTCTCGTCGCGCGCGATGTCGATCTTGCGGCGCAGGCGATAAAGCGAAAGCCGCTTGGCCAATTCGGCTGCAGCATTGGCCTCGCAATCGAGCAGCAGTGCGCCATCCTTTCCGCTCCATACCAGAAAATCGAACATCGCCTTGCCTTGGGCGGACAGCAGCGCGGCATAGACCGGCAATTCCCCGCTCACATCATTGGTCACCAGGCCTTGCAGGAATTCTGCGACGTTTTCCGCCTCATCCAAAGGCGCGATGCGGATGATGGCACGGTCGGCGAGGTGGGTGGCGGTCATGTCTGGCTCAATCTCTTGGCGATGGCGGATGCAATGCGCTGGCCCAGCTCGGGGCCTTGCTCTGGATACAGATAGGGTTCGACCAGCTCCGCTTCCATAAGCAGCAGTTTGCCATCTTGCCTGCGAACCATATCGATCCGCGCGTAGAGCGGAGCATCGAAAGGAAGCACGGCAATCACCGCCTCGGCCTGCGCCTGATCCTGTTCGCTCGGCGTGAACTCGATTTCCATCCCGCCATAGAGCGACTGAATGCGATAATCGCCCGATGCGGCACGTTTGCACAGCGAATGGCTGAACTCGCCATCGATAAACAGGAAAGAAAATTCGCCCTCGCTCTGGATCGCGGGCAGGAAAGGTTGCAGCATCGCCGCATGGCCATAGCGCCAATCGGCGGCGGGCATGTCGTCGCGAGCGAACATCACCTGCCCCTCCGCACCTGCGCCAACTTGCCGCTTTACGACCAGCCTGTCGCACCCGAATTCATCCATTGCCGCCATGACGACATCGGCCCCGACATCCTCGAGCCAGATGGTCGGGATGGTGCGTGCACCCGCCTCCTCCAGCTCGCGCAGATATGTCTTGACCGAATTCCAGCGCACGATCCCGGCAGAATTGCACAGCTGGATGCCGCGCTCTTCCAGCGCATCGAGCTTCGCAAGATAGGCTGCGTGCTTGTCCTGATAATTCCACGCCGTACCGAGCATGGCGAGAGGGATGTTGTCGAACGTAGCAAGATCAGCCTCCCAATCTACCACCTTCATGGCAATGCCGTGCCCTGCCAGAGCGGGTTCGATCGCTGCCACCATCCGATCGTGCTCGAAGGCATCCTCGCGCCGCGCGCCGGCTCCGGGAAGCGTCGTTTCGCAGGCCATGAATGCTATCGTTGTCATGGCGCGAACCCCTAGGCGAGTGCGGTGAGGGTGGAAAGAGGCGGCAGGCGCGGCTAGAGCGCGCAGCAGACATGACAGACCAGACGCTCACAATCCGCCGCCCAGACGATTGGCACCTGCATTTTCGCGATGAGGACATCATGCGCGAGGTGGTGCCTTACACCGCGCGTCAGTTTGCTCGCGCGATTGTGATGCCAAACCTTTCGCCGCCGGTGTCCGACACAGCCAGCGCGGGGGCGTATCGCGAGCGGATATTGGCCGCTGTTCCCGAAGGCATGGACTTCACGCCGCTGATGACCTGCTACCTGACTGACAGCACCGATCCGGCCGATCTCGCGCGCGGCGCGGCAGAAGGCGTGTTTACCGCTGCAAAGCTCTACCCGGCCAATGCGACGACCAATTCCGCCGACGGGGTAAGCGATGTGGCGAAAATCTATCCCGTCCTGGAGGCGATGGAGCGCGAGGATATCGTCCTGTGCGTTCACGGTGAAGTGACCGAGGATGCGATCGACGTGTTCGACCGCGAGGCTGAGTTCATCGCCCGCCACTTGCGTGCGATCACGCGCGATTTCCCGAATCTGCGGGTGGTGTTCGAGCATATCACGACCTCTGATGCGGTCGATTTCGTGCTGGGCGAG
>JBCBDF010000107.1:0-7389 GCA_038529875.1 Pseudomonadota bacterium
GCGCGGGGATTGGCACTTCGGCATCCGGCACGTTCACGCCCTTGCGATCCGAAATCACGCCCCCAACCTCAGCGGAGCACAAGATTTCATCATCACTTGCCTTGATGACTTTCAGCTTGATCTTGCCGTCATTGATCAGCAGCCGCTGACCTTTAGTCAGGATCCCGAACAGTTCCGGGTGCGGCAGGCAGACGCGTGTTTCGTCGCCGGGCTCTGGATTGCGGTCCAGTGTGAAATGCCCGGAATGCCGGATCACGGCCTTGCCATCCTTGAACGTGCCAACACGCAGTTTCGGCCCCTGCAAATCGGCCAGGATCGCGATGGGCCTGCCATATTCGGTTTCCATCGCGCGGACCGCTGCGATCGAGGCGGCGTGATCGGAATGATCCCCATGGCTCATATTGACCCGGAATGCATCGGCACCTGCGCGAAACAGCTTGCGCAGCATTTCTGGCGATCGGCTGGCGGGGCCTATTGTGGCCAAGATTTTGACCTTGCGCCCGCGCGGGTCGACGGTGCTTGACACTTCGTGATTGAGATCGCTCTTTTTCATCAATTCCGCTATGACACAGCGTGATTTCAACTCAAGGACTAGCTTGCCATGGATACGAATGCGCCTCGCTCGAATGACGACCCATTGGAACAGCTCGACGATGCAATCGCAGCTACGGCGTTTCGTCGTTTGGTGCGCCATTTGCAGCATCGCCACGATGCGCAGAACATTGAGCTGATGGGGCTGGCGGGGTTTTGCCGCAACTGCTTGGCTGACTGGATTCGCGACGCCGGGTTCGAAGGGGACAAGGCCGCTGCGCGCGAGCTGATCCATGGAATGCCGATGGATGAATGGAAGGCGACCAAGCAAAGCCCGGCGACCGAAGAGCAAATCGCGGCGATGGAAAAAAGCCTGACGAGGAACCGTGCCGACTTGCGCTGATCCAAACGGCTTTGTGGAAACCAGTCTTTCAAGCCAGCTTGTGTCCGCGTATTCGGACGCCAAAGTGATTCTCATTCAACTGGAGACTAAGACAGATGGCTGAAGCCACAGATGACCGACTGCGCCTGCTGATCGAACGCATCGAGCGCCTCGAGGAAGAAAAGAAGGGCATCGCCGACGATATTCGCGATGTCTATGCCGAAGCGAAAGCGGTCGGTTATGATCCCAAGATCATGCGCCAGGTGGTGCGCCTGCGCAAAATGAAGCCGGATGATCGCAACGAAATGGAAATGGTGCTCGACACCTATAAGGCTGCGCTCGGGCTGGGTTGATTTGCCAAGGCTCCGGCATTGATAATCTTTCCATCTGTATTATATAAGTAATACAGTAACTACAGGAGGATTTTATGGCCGGACAATGGAAAGACGCGCGCGGCATCACAGTCAGCACAACGCCCACTCTCGAAGGGCGTCCGATCCAGGAATATCTCGGTATTGTGACCGGCGAAGTGATCGTCGGGGCAAACCTGTTTCGCGATTTGTTCGCCAATATCCGCGATATCGTGGGGGGGCGCTCCGGCAGTTACGAGCGGATCCTGTCCGATGCGCGCAATCAGGCAATCGAAGAATTGCAGGCCGAATGCGCGAGCCGTGGCGGCAACGCCGTGGTCGGTGTCGATCTCGACTATGAGGTGATCGGCGACACTGGATCGATGCTGATGGTCAGCGCCAGTGGGACGGCGGTGAAGATTTGATCCGATGACCGTCGTCCGCAGATTGGGCAATGATGATGTCGCCGGTTTTAGGGCAATGAACGCGATTTTCTCGGACGTTTTCGAAGAGCCGGAAAACTATGCCTCGCATCCACCTGACGACGCCTATTGCACCCGCTGGCTGTCAAACTCACACAATGTTGCGATTCTTGCCGATGTGGATGGAGAGGCGGTTGGGGCACTGGCTGGCTATGTTCTGGAGAAATTCGAGCAGGTACGCACGGAGCTTTACATTTACGACCTTGCTGTGCGCGAGCAAGCGCGACGGCGCGGAATTGCCACTGCAATGATCGAGGAAATGCGCCAAATTGCTCGCGATTACGGCGCTTGGACGGTCTTCGTGCAAGCCGATGTCTTTGAGGAAGACGAGCCCGCGCGCTCTCTCTATCGCAAGCTGGCAAGCGACGAGACCATGGCGCACCATTTCGATATCGCGCCATAGGCGTTGTCCGCTGGGCCCTGCTTCGCTAGGACCCAGTCACCGACTTCAAAAGCACTATCAGACAGACAAAGATCGACCATGGCAGGCCATTCCAAATTCAAGAACATCATGCACCGCAAGGGTGCGCAGGACAAGAAACGCTCTAACCTGTTTTCGAAGCTGAGCCGCGAGATCACCGTGGCGGCAAAAATGGGCACGCCCGATCCGGATATGAACCCGCGCCTGCGGCTGGCGGTCAACACCGCCAAGTCGCAATCCATGCCCAAGGACAATATCCAGCGCGCCATCGACAAGGCCAGCGCGGGCGACGACGAGAATTACGAGGAAGTCCGCTACGAAGGCTATGGCCCGGGCGGCAGCGCAATCATCGTCGAAACGCTGACCGACAACCGCAACCGCACCGCGACCGCCGTGCGCACCGCGTTCAGCAAGAATGGCGGCAATCTCGGCACCGAAGGCTCGGTCGCGCATGGTTTCGAGCGGCTCGGCCTGATCGAATATGCGGCGGAAGCGGGTGATGAGGACACCGTGCTGGAAGCGGCAATGGAAGCCGGTGCAGACGACATCGAATCCTCTGCCGAAGGTCATACGATTTGGACCGCTGCGGAAGACCTGCACGAAGTCGCCTCAAGCCTGGAAAAGGCGCTGGGCGAGGCGAAAGACGTAAAGCTCGCATGGAAGCCGAATCTAACGGTGGAGCTGGACGAGAAAGGCGCAGGCACATTGCTGAAGCTGATCGATACGCTCGATGACGACGACGACGTGCAGACCGTCTGGGGCAACTACGAGATTTCTGACGAGGTTATGGAGAAGCTCGACGTGTGAGCAAGCTGGAATGGCTCTTGGCAATCGCGCTCGGGGCCGCGTTCCTGCTTGCCATCGCTTGGCGTTTGGGCCTGCGGATCGGATTATGAATGCGATCTCGGACATTCTCCGTCATTCCAGCGAAAGTTGGAATCCAGGGCGGGAAAGCCGCGCTGTGCCGCCAGAGACCCCAGCCTTCGCTGGGGCGACGTATCGATGATTATACTCGGTCTCGATCCATCATTGAGCTGTACGGGCTGGGGCGTGATCCGGGCAGAGGGCTCGCGCATCAGCCACATCGCCAATGGTCAGGTGAAGACCGATGCCAAGGCGCCGATGCCTGCGCGGCTCTCGCATCTGGTCACGGCCTTGGACGCGGTGATTGCCGAACACGCGCCCGAGCGGGCGGCGTGTGAAGAAGTGTTCCTTAACAAGAACCCGCAATCGACCCTGAAACTGGCGCAGGCGCGCGGTGCGGTACTCGCCGCCTGCGGTGCGCGGGGATTGGACGTGCGCGAGCATGCGGCGAGGGCAGTGAAGAAATCGGTGGTTGGCACAGGCGGTGCGGACAAAGTACAGGTTCAGGCGATGCTAAAAGTCTTGTTGCCAGGCGCGCAGGTCGCTGGCGCAGATGCGGCTGATGCGTTGGCTGTCGCGATTGCCGATGCGCATCTGTCCTACACGCCGCATTCAAGGTAATCGGCCATTCATGACATTGACATCCAGCACCTTTAACCCTCTTTGTTCGCGATATTTGCGGCCCGCCGATTTTGGTCACAGGACCGTGTTCCATGTGTTCCATCCAGTAGGACTTCCGGCATGATCCACCTCTACGGCATTCCCAATTGCGATACGGTCAAGAAGGCCCGCAAATGGCTCGATGCGAATGGATTCGAGTACGCTTTCCACGACTACAAGAAGGAAGGCGCTGATCCCGCGAAGCTGAAGGCATGGATTGACGAAAAAGGCGTTGACATGGTGCTCAATCGGCGCGGCACCACTTTTCGCAAACTGCCCGATGCGGAGAAGGAAGGCATTGATGCAGCCAAGGCTGTCACATTGCTGCAAGAGCACCCGTCCATGATCAAGCGCCCGGTGGTCGAGCATTCGGGCGGTTTGCTGGTTGGTTTCAAGGAAGACGAATGGTCCGCAGCCCTTGTATGAAAATAGTCCTAAGCGCGGTGGCGCTACTCATGTCAGTCTCAGTAACCTCACAAAGCGTGGCGAAGGAACCGTTGCTGATCGCGCATCGCGGGGCGAGTGGCGATCGGCCAGAGCACACGCTCGCCGCCTATGAGCTCGCGATCGAGCAGGGCGCGGACTACATCGAGCCCGATCTGGTTTCGACCAAGGATCTGGTGCTGATTGCGCGGCACGAGAACGAATTGTCGGGCACGACCGATGTCGCGAACCGGGAAGAGTTTGAGGATCGTCGACGCGAGAAGATGATCGACGGGCAGCTGGTCGCGGGCTGGTTCGCCGAGGATTTCACCCTTGAAGAAATTCGCACTCTTCGCGCGAAAGAGCGCGTTCCGGCGGCTCGTCCTGCCAACACCGCTTTCAACGGTCTCTATCAGGTGCCGACCTTCGAAGAGATCGTGAAGCTCGTGCGCGCGAAAGAGGCAGAGACTGGACGACGCATTGGCCTCTATCCTGAACTTAAGCACCCCAACTTCATGCTGCAGGATGCCGGGATCGACATGGTCGATCTGCTACTACGCGACTTGCGCGAGGCTGACCTGGATGATGCGGAAGATCTGGTGTTCGTCCAGAGCTTCGAAGTCGGGCCATTGCAGCGGCTCAACCGGCGCACCGACGTGAAGCTGATCCAGCTTATCCATCCGCAAGGTGGCCCGGTCGATGAGCCGGAGATGCGCTATGCCGAGATGACTACGCCATCCGGGCTTGCAGAGATCGCCGAGTATGCCGATGGGGTGGGCGTGAATATCAGCGCTGTGCTGGGCGATGATTTGCGCGCTACGTCTTTGGTGAAGGATGCGCGGGCCGTCGGCCTCGCAACCCACATTTGGACCCTCCGCGTCGAGAACGGGATGATGCCAGCCCAATTACAGCGCGATGATTTGCGTGCGAGCGATCCGGGCCCTTACCAACCGTTGTGGCGCGCGCTGATTGCGACCGGAGCGGACGGGTTCTTCACCGACAATGTGCGCGAATTCGCCGAGCTTACCGGGCGCAAGACCGACTAGGCGGCGCGCGCAGTGAAGATGTAGTTGAGCGCCTCGTCATCCGACAGGTGCAGGCCCTTGCCCGGGCGATAGGCGATGCCGCGCCGTTCGGTCACTGTCAGCCCGACCTCGCTCAGCAGCTGTTCCAGTTCCTCAGGCGTGACAAAGTCGCTCCAGTCATGCGTTCCGCGCGGAACATAGCCGATTGCCTCGGCCGCGCCGACCAGTAGCAAGCGGCTGGCGGCGGTGCGATTGGGCGTCGACATGACGAGCAGACCGCCGGGCGCGAGCCGGTCTGCGACACTTCGCAGAAAAGCGGCTTTGTCGGCAACGTGCTCGACCACCTCCAGGCACGTTACCAGATCGAACCGACCGATATCGAGACTGGCCAGCTCGCCCGCCATATAGCGAATGTCCAATCCTACCGCTTCGGCGTGCGCGGCGGCGGCAGACACGTTCTCGGTCGCGGCATCGACGCCTGTCACATCCCCACCGAGGCGTGCCAATGGTTCGCATACCAAGCCAGCGCCGCATCCGATGTCGAGCGCGGTCTTGCCTTTCAGCGGCTGGGCGTCGCGAATATCGCCACCCCAATGCACGTCGATCCCGGCGCGGATAAACTCCAGCCGCACCGGGTTTACCTGATGCAGTGAAGCCATCGGACCCTTGGGGTTCCACCAATCGCGCGCGAGCGCAGCGAAGTGCTCCGCCTCTTCCGGGCGGATAGTTACATTTGTGACATTTGCGTTTGCCATTCACCCTCCCTAACAGCGCTGCTCCGGTCTAACCAGCAGGGGCATGAGTAATTTGGCCAATAGCGGGCAACGCATTGTGATGAAATTCGGCGGCACCTCTATGGCCGGGACCGAGCGCATCCGCCGCGTGGCCAATATCGTGCGCGCGCAGGCGGCAGCGGGGCATCAGGTTGCGGTCGTCGTTTCGGCGATGGCGGGCGAGACCGACAGGCTCGTCAACTTCTGCCGCGAGGCGAACGCGCTATATGACCCGGCGGAATATGACGTCGTCGTCTCCAGCGGAGAGCAGGTCACAAGCGGGCTACTCGCGCTGACGCTCCAATCATTGGGCTGCAAGGCGCGTAGCTGGCTGGGCTGGCAATTGCCGGTGAAGACAATTGAGGCACACGCGAAAGCGCGGATCGAAACGATCGAAGCGCCCGGTCTCATTGAGGCGCTCGAAGACGGTGAGATCGCGGTTATCCCGGGCTTCCAGGGAATCTCGGAAGAAGGTCGGATTACGACGATGGGCCGCGGGGGCTCCGATACGTCGGCTGTTGCGATTGCGGCGGCTGTGAAGGCGGATCGCTGCGATATCTATACCGATGTCGACGGGGTCTACACGACCGATCCGCGCATCGTTGCCAAGGCCCGCAAATTGAAGGCGGTAACCTACGAGGAAATGCTCGAGCTTGCATCGGTCGGGGCGAAGGTGCTGCAAACCCGCTCTGTCGGGTTGGCTATGAAGGCTGGTGTGCGCATCCAGGTCCTCTCCAGTTTTGGGGCAGAGGATGCGGCGTCAGCAGACGAACTGCCCGGGACACTGATCGTCTCGGACGAGGAAATGGATCAATTGGTGGAGAATGGCGATATGGAACGCCAACATGTGACCGGCATTGCGCATGACAAGAACGAGGCCAAGATCATCCTCACCCGTGTGCCGGACAAGCCCGGCGCGGTGGCGCACATCTTTGAGCCGCTGGCCGATGCCAGCATAAATGTCGACATGATCATCCAGAACGTCGGCCGCGACAAAGGCGAGACCGATGTGACCTTCACCGTACCGCAAGCCGATCTGGCGCGTGCTCAGGCCCTGCTGGAAGATCGCATGGGCGAGATTGGTTTCAACCGGATCATCACCGACAGTCATATCGCCAAGATCAGCGTTGTCGGCGTTGGGATGAAAAGCCATGCCGGTGTCGCAAGCAGCATGTTCCGGGCGCTCTCTGATCGCGGGATCAACATTCAGGCAATCTCAACCTCCGAAATCAAGGTCAGCGTGCTGATAGATGAGGATGAGACTGAGCTGGCCGTGCGTGTGCTCCACACAGCCTATGGCCTGGATGCCAGCGACGAGGCGGCTTGATATCGCGGCTATGGCGGATTTGATCCGAGGGCAGTCTCGGTTCGTCGGGTTAGGTACGATCTGCTAACCACTTCTTAACTATGTTCGCAAAGATTTGTAGCTCGCAAAGGAGTCGCGAACATGGTTTTGAAAGCGCATCTTGGCCCGATTG
>JBCBDF010000108.1:0-6311 GCA_038529875.1 Pseudomonadota bacterium
GTCCCAGGGCAATTGAGCGCTGCCGTTCATCCAATGCGCTGAGATCTGGACGGGGCGAGCCGACGGTGAGCGTGCCGGTCTTGTCGAACAGCGCGGTGTCGACCTCTGCCAGCCGCTCAAGCGCGCTGCCATCCTTGACCAGCAGGCCGCGTTTGAGCAGCGCGCCCGAGGCGACAACCTGCGCGGTCGGTACGGCCAGCCCCATGGCGCAGGGGCAGGTGATGATCAGCACGGCTATGGCGATCACCAGCGATTGATGCACGCCCGCGCCGACAATCATCCAGCCGATAAAGGCAAGCGCGGCGAGCGAATGGACCAACGGCGCATAGGCGCGCGAGGCCCGGTCGGCGATCCGGACATAGCGGCTGCGCGATTGACCCGCCTCGTCCATCAGCCGCGCGATCTCCGCAATGGCGGTGTCGCTGGCGACCGCAGTCAGGCGGACCTGCACTGGGTTTGCGAGGTTGATCGCACCGGCATGTACGATGCTGCCCTCTACGACAGGCTCGGCGGCGCTTTCCCCGGTCAGCATGGAATTATCGATGGCGCTGCGGCCCTGCTCGATCACGCCATCAGCGGCTAGGGCTTCGCCCGCAGCGACCAGCACCAGCAGGCCGGTTTCGAGCTTTTCAGCGGGTTGGCGGGTGGTCGATCCATCGGCATGGATCACGCTCGCGCTCTTGCCCATGCGGCTGAGCAACGCACCGATCCCGGCACGCGTGCGGGTGCGCATCGCCGCGTCCAACGCTCGCCCGCACAGCAGGAAAAACAGCAGCATGACCGCGCTTTCGAAATAGGCATGCTCGCCTCCCGTCGCGGTCTCATACAGGCTTAGGCCCGTGGCCAGCAGCACCCCGATAGAAATCGGCACGTCCATATTTGTGCGGCGATACCGCAGCGCCATCAGCGCCGAGGCAAAGAATGGGCGGCCTGAATAAGCGATAACTGGCAGGGCGATAAGCGCCGAGAGCCAGTGGAACAGCTCGCGGGTTGCACCCTGCGCCCCGGCCCAGACGCTGACCGACAGCAGCATGATGTTCATCATGCCGAAGCCCGCGACGCCCAGCGCACGGATCAGGCGCTTACTCTCCAATTCGTCCTGGCCCAGCGGATTGTCGGCAATGGGCTGGTTTTCAAATCCCAGCTTGAGCAGGGCCTCGCTCAGCGCGCGCTCATCCAGCGCCGGATCGTGCTGGATCGCCACGCGCTTGGCAGAAAAATTGACCCGCGCGTTCGATATGCCTTGGATGTGCGGCAGTTCGCGCTCGATCTTGGCGATGCAGCCTGCGCAGCGCATGCCGGGCACGGTGAACCGAGTGTCGATCAGTTCGCCGCTTGGGGGCGCATCAAAGGCGACAGGTGCATTCATCGCAGGCTTTGCTCACTGGTCCAGCGGTCTGCGCCTGCTTCGATTGAGAGGCGCGCCGTCCAGCGACCCGGCGCGAGCGCCTGCGTTGAGCGGAACGTGCCATCGGCCCGCCGCGCAAAGGTGAGGCTGGCGAATTCATGCTCGCCAAGTGGTCGGCGCAGCTCGGCTGACATCACGGCGCCTTCGGGCACATTGCTGGTCGCGGCGATGAGATGCCCGTCGGCATCGCGTGAAAGTTGCGCGTCCCAACCGAGCGCTTTTGAGGCTTCGGCCTCTTCCAGCCAACCATTGAATTTCTGACTGGCGACGTAGGAGTTTTCGACCACGACGCCGTGAAACCCGCCTGCGGCATAGGTTGCCATGGTGAAATTGACCGCCGCGACGATGCCGAAGCCGCCAATCATAACCATCGCCATGTGACGACCGGTGAACTCACCTTTGGCTGGTTTATCAGACATCACGATCCTTCAGGAGCGGTGAACGAGACGCTCTCTATGTCCTGCTCGCGCTGCTCGTCGAGCGAGGTTAGCACGAATTCGAAATCCTGGCCCGCCGTCCCAGAGGGCGCGGTGACATAGGCGCGCACGGTGCGGGTCTCGTCGGCGGGTACGGATACAACTTGCGTCATTGCGGCAGCATCGAGGCCAATCGTGTCGGTCCACATCATCGCCCCGGGCAGGCCGGTGACCGCGATTTCCATACCGCGCGGACGGCTTTCCATATTGCGCAGGCGCAGGGTGAAGGCGTTGCGCACCGAACCATCCTTCATCAGCATAAAGGGCGGATTGCGGTCAGCAGATACGGTTAGGTCCGTATGCGTCCGCGCGCCGAGCGCGAACAGCATCGCCGCCCCGATCCCGGCCCAGACTAATGTGTAAATGATCGTCCGCGGGCGCAATATCTGTTTCCAGATCGGCACCGGAGCCGCGCCAGCGGCCTCGCTTTCGCACCCTTCCAGCGTGGCGTAGTCGATCAGCCCGCGTGGGCGACCAATCTCCTCCATCACCTGGTCGCAGGCATCGATGCACAGCGCGCAGGTGATGCAGCCGATCTGCGCTCCCTCGCGAATGTCGATCCCGGTTGGGCACACCGCGACGCATTGGAGGCAGTCGATGCAGTCGCCATAGGCATCGGGGTTCTTCTTGGCCTTCTTCAGGCTGCCGCGAGCCTCCCCGCGCCAATCCTTATACGTCACGATCAGCGATTTTTCGTCGAGCATCGCGGTCTGGATGCGCGGCCATGGGCACATATAAATGCATACCTGCTCACGCATGAAGCCGCCCAGCCAGAATGTGGTGAAGGTCAGGATGCCAACCGTCGCATAGGCGATGGGCGAGGCTTCCAGGGTAAAGAATTGCGCAAACAATGTCGGCGCATCGGCGAAATAGAGAATCCATGCGCCGCCGGTCACGAAGCTGATCAGCAGATAGACCGCCCATTTGGAGCCGCGCCGGGCGATCTTGCTCGGTCCCCACGGTGCCTTGTCCAGGCGGATGCGGGCATTGCGGTCGCCATCGAAGAAGCGATCGACATGCTGGAACAGGTCGGTCCAGACCGTCTGCGGGCAGGCATAGCCGCACCACGCCCGGCCCACCGCGCTGGTGACCAGAAACAGCCCGATCCCGGCCATGATCAACAGTCCCGCAACGAAGTAAAATTCGTGCGGCCAGATCTCGATATTGAACATGTAGAACCGGCGATTGGCGAGATCGACCAGCACCGCCTGATCCGGCGCAAATGGCCCGCGATCCCAGCGGAGCCACGGGGTCACGTAATAGATCGCCAAGGTGACGACCATGACGAACCATTTGAACCGGCGGAACGGGCCGTCGATCCGCTTGTTATGGACCGTTTTCTGCTTTTCGTAGAGCTGGATCGGTGGAGGATCGCCCCCACCGGATCCGCCTTTGGCAGGTTGCTTCGCGCCAGCCTTGGGCCCGGCCTTGGGCGCAGCAGTGCGCGCGGTTTCGCTCGCTTGCTGCTCGTCTAGAGCGGCTCCCCAGTCCCTCTCGGGGGCGTCAGGATCAGCAGGGTCAGGACCGGTCATCGCCCTCAGCCGCTGGAGTATCGCTGGCTGCGGCGACTTCCGTCGCGTCTTCGCTCACAGCCTCTTCCGGCTCTGGTGCCTGGCCGCCGCCACGCGTATGCACATAAGCTGCCAGCATCTTGATCGTAACCGGATCGAGACGCTCGCTCCATCCCGGCATAACGCCGTGGCGCGGATTGAGGATTTGCTGGCGGATCAATGCCTCGCTCTCCCCATAGAGCCAGATTTCGTCGTTGAGGGCTGGGGCGCCCTGGATCGGGTCGCCCGCGCCGCCCGGCTGGTGGCAGCTGGAGCAATTGATATCGTACAACTCTGCGCCGACCGGGCTGCTTTGCCGTTCGCCAGAGAATGACTGGATATGACCGACCAGCGCATCGACCTGCGCGCTGTCGAAGATGCCTTCGAAGGCTGGCATATAACTCTGCCGGGTTTCGCGAGAGCCCTCCCAACGAATGCCGTGGACCAAAGTGTATTCGATGTCACTTAGCGTGCCGCCCCACAGCCAATCATCGTCGTTGAGGTTCGGGTAGCCTAGGCCTTCATAGCCAGCCGCACCCGCCCCGTGGCACTGGACGCAATTGACTTTGTAGGCAGCAGCGCCGCCGGCGACGGCCTGCCCCATCAGTGCCTGATTGGCAGGCAATTCTTCAATCGGCGTCGCCGCAATCTGGGCATAGATATCCGCGCGGCCAGCCTCGACAGCGCTGATATCGGCGCGCAGATCGCCCCGGCTCGACCAGCCGAGCACGCCCTCTGTGCTTTTTTGGACCAATGGCCATGCCGGATACAGCACGACATAGATCAGGCCCCAGATGATCGTCGCATAGAAGGTCCACAGCCACCAGCGCGGCATGGGCGTATCCAGCTCTTCGATCCCGTCCCATTCGTGGCCGACAAATTCTGTGCCGGTCGGCTCGTCGATCCGTTTGTTGTCTTGATCAGCCATCTTCATTGTCCTTGAAAATCGAATGAGCGGCATCGCGATTGCGCAGCTTTGATCCTGGGCGGAAGGCCCACAGGCAAAGCGCCAGATAAAGCGCGAAGATCACCACCAGGCCATAGCTGTCCGCTATATGGCGCAGGACTTCGTATAGGCTCATCGTCCCGCCTCCTGTACCAGCTCTTCCTGCGCGGCGGCGCTGTTCACATCGACCAGCGTACCGAGCATTTGCAGGTAGGCGACCAGCGCGTCCATTTCGGTGACGCGGTTTGGGTCGCCATCGAAATCGCGGACCTGCGACTTGGGATAGCGTTCTTCCAGATCGCCCGCGTCCATATCGGGATCGGCCTGCGCATAAAGGTCGTTTTGCGCCTGTTCGATATCAATATCGGAATAGGGCACGCCAACGCGTGACAGGGCCGTCAACATGGCGTCTGCATCGGTGATGGTCAGCTCCGTCTCCGACAGGAAGCTGTATTTCGGCATGATGCTTTCAGGGACCACGCTGCGCGGATCCTCAAGGTGTTTGACATGCCACGCATCCGAATAGCGCCCGCCGACCCGTGCGAGGTCTGGTCCGGTCCGCTTCGATCCCCATTGGAATGGGTGATCGTACATGCTTTCCGCCGCCAGCGAGTAGTGGCCATAGCGTTCCACTTCATCGCGGAAAGGCCGGATCATCTGGCTGTGGCAAGTGTAGCAACCTTCACGAATGTAGATGTCGCGTCCTGCCTGCTCCAGCGGGGTGTAGGGCCGCATGCCGTCCACCTTCTCGATCGTGTTGTCGATCCAGAACAATGGCGCGATTTCCACGATGCCGCCGACTGAGACAGCGGCGAGAGTTGCCGCCGCCAGCAGCGTGACGTTGCGTTCCAACTTCTTGTGGCCGGAGAACGGTTCTTTGGGTGCAGAAGTGCTCATTTCATCTGCTCCTATTCTGCCGGCTCTGCGGCGGGCTGTGCGGTGATCGGACGATCGGCGGCTTCATCATGGTGGGTCTCACCCATCGGCGCTTCATCGCGAAGCTTGCCGACGATGGTCATCCAGATGTTGTAGGTCATGATGACCGCACCGGCGAGGTACAGCAGCCCGCCAAAGGCGCGCATGACATACATTGGGTGGAGCGCGACGACGGTGTCGATGAAGCTGTTCACCAGGAAGCCGTCGGAGCCATATTCGCGCCACATCAGACCCTGGGTCACCCCGGCAACCCACATGCTGGCGGCGTAGAAAACGATTCCGAGCGTCGCGAGCCAGAAGTGCCAGTTGATCATCCTCATCGAATACAGCCGCTCTCGCTTCCACAGGCGCGGTACGAGGTAATAGACGCAGGCGAAGGTGATCATGCCGTTCCAGCCAAGCGCGCCGGAATGGACGTGGCCGATGGTCCAGTCAGTGTAGTGCGACAGGCTGTTCACCGCTTTGATCGACAGCATCGGCCCTTCGAATGTGCTCATCCCGTAGAATGCGAGCGCCAGCACCATCATGCGAATGATCGGATCGGTGCGAACCTTGTCCCATGCGCCGTTGAGCGTCATCAACCCGTTGATCATGCCGCCCCAGCTGGGCATCCACAGGACCACGGAAAACACCATGCCCAGTGTCTGCGCCCAGTCGGGCAGGGCGGTGTAGTGCAGGTGGTGCGGACCGGCCCAGATGTAGAGGAAGATCAGCGACCAGAAGTGGATGATCGACAGGCGATAGGAATAGACCGGCCTGTTCGCCTGTTTGGGGACGAAGTAATACATCATCGCCAGGAACCCTGCCGTCAGGAAGAACCCGACCGCATTGTGCCCGTACCACCACTGGGTCAGGGCATCCTGCACCCCGGCAAAGGCGCTGTAGCTGCGCGACCCCAGCAGGCTGACCGGAATGGCCAGATTGTTGACCACGTGCAGCATCGCGACGGTGATGATGAAGGCGAGGAAGAACCAGTTGGCGACGTAGATATGCGG
>JBCBDF010000108.1:6321-7366 GCA_038529875.1 Pseudomonadota bacterium
GTGTTCGTCGGTACGATCATCCGCCGCCACGAACACTGCCAGATAGGCCAGCCAGACGATCGTCAACCACAGGTCGACATACCATTCAGGCTCGGCATATTCCTTCGACTGGGTAACGCCGAGCAGATAGCCGGTCGCCGCCAGTACGATGAACAATTGGTAGCCCCAGAACACGAAGCGCGCGAGGCTGGGGAAGGCCAGCGGCACCCGGCAGGTGCGCTGGACGACATAGAAACTGGTCGCGATCAGGGCATTGCCGCCAAAGGCGAAGATCACCGCCGATGTGTGCAGCGGGCGCAAGCGGCCGAAGTTGAGATAGGGCTCCAGGTTGAGCTCAGGGAAAGCCAGTTGCAGCGCGATGACAAGCCCTGCAAGCAGGCCAGCCATGCCCCAGAACATCGTGGCGATAACGCCCCAGCGCACCGGATCATCGTCATAGCGCGATGGACCGGGCGGCATGCGGAAGATGCCCTGCGCCTTTGCCAGCGGATCGAACCTGGCGGCGGTGACCGCCATCATGAACAGCGCCAGCAGCGCGATAATCGCCATATGCGTCGCAAAGCCCGCATCGCGCGCGCCCAGCACCGCGACAATCGCCGCGAACATCACGATAAACCAAATGCCTATACGGCCGAGTACAGCTTCCATTGTCGCTTCACCCCTTTCGTGAATTCGACACAACAACAGCTTTGGGGGCGCAAATCGCACCCATCAAAGACCCCAAGTCTTGCTCTAACGCAGCGCCCAGCGCGCATGTTCTATGATTATGAGAAGTGACCATGGGCAGCGCTTTGGCTCGAATCGCCAGCGCGGTCTTTGATCTCGATCAATGAACTGGATTGAAATCTGGAGTTTTGAAGCGCCGCGTCCTGGCAACAACCTGGGTCACAAAGGGTGGCCGCTGCGGGGCGAACATGGGATTATCATAATGAGACTTCTTGCTACCGCCGCAACGGCAATTGCGCTTTGTTCATCGCCTGCAATGGCTCAGGATCGCGCAGGCGACGTGCAGGTCAAACTGTTTGGCACTGCGGTTCTGCCCGAT
>JBCBDF010000109.1:0-3505 GCA_038529875.1 Pseudomonadota bacterium
TCAACGCCGGACTTGGCGTAGACCTTCTCGCGCACCAGCTCGCCCAAGCCTTCGATGTCTGCGCTGGTCGCGTCGCCGGTGTTGATCAGGAAATTGGTGTGTTTCTCGCTGACCTGCGCGCCGCCAAGCTTCAAACCGCGGCATCCCGCCTCGTCGATCAGCTGCCAGGCTTTCCCACCTTCCGGATTCTTGAAAGTCGATCCGCCGGTCTTGGTGCGCAGCGGCTGTGATTGTTCACGAGCCTCGGCAATGCGGTCCATCTCCGCGCCGATTTCTGCTGGATCGCCCGGCGTACCCTTGAAACGGGCCGAAACCACGACAGCCCCATCAGGGAGCGCCGAGTGGCGGTAAGAGTATTGCAGATCGCCCATTGGGAGCGTGATCAATTCGCCATCGGGCATTATCACGTCGCAATCGACCAGAATATCGGCCACTTCACGCCCATATGCGCCGCCATTCATGCGCACGAACCCGCCGACTGTACCGGGAATGCCGCGCAAGAATTCCAGCCCCGCAATCCCCGCATCACGCGCGGTCGAGGCGACCAGAATCCCGCTCGCGCCGCCGCCGCAGGTGAGCGTCGTTTCGCCAGTCACTTGGGCGCCAGCGAACGGCTTGCCCAGCCGCACAACCACCCCAGGCACACCGCCGTCGCGAATGATCATGTTGGACCCGAGGCCTAGCGCCATGATCGGCAACCCCGTATCAAGACGCTCTACGAACTGCTTGAGATCGTCAAGATCGACCGGCTCGAACAGCCAGTCTGCCGCGCCCCCGGTCTTGAACCAGACGAGCTTTGCCAGCGGAGCTTTCGCAGTCAGCTTGCCGCGAATACCGTTGATCGGCACCGGCGCTTCCACCCCGCCCTCAACCTCGCAATTGGGAGCAGAGCCATCGTCCAAATCGGGCCAGTCATCGGGTTGCACCATCGTCATGCGGCCCGCTGTGATTCAATGTCATTGGCAAGACCAGCAGCCCAGCGGGTGATATCCCCCGCCCCAAGGCACACCACGATATCGCCGCTACGAATTTCATCCGCGAGCGAAGACGCCAGTTCATCCTGATCCGCGATTGTTTGTGCGGCACGATGACCGCGCGACTTCAGTCCTGCGACCAGCGCGGCGGAATCCACACCCTCAATCGGGTCTTCGCCTGCTTCATAGACAGGCGTAACGTACACCAAGTCCGCCTCGTTGAAGCAGGTCTGAAAGTCATCCATCAGGTCGTTGAGCCGCGAGTAACGGTGCGGCTGAGCAACTGCGATGACGCGGCCCTTCTCTCCGCCAACGGCTTCGCGGGCCGCCTCCAGAACGGCGCGGATCTCGACCGGGTGATGCGCATAGTCGTCGATCACGCTCACGGAGCCGCCATCAACCGTAACCGAGCCCGTTTTCGTAAAGCGCCGACGCACGCCGCTAAATTGCCCGAAGCCTTCGCGGATCACATCGTCGGGGCAGCCCATCTCAATGGCCACCGCAATCGCTGCGAGCGCGTTCTGGACGTTATGGCGCCCCGGCATGGGCAGGTTCACGCCTTCGATCCGGCGATCTTCCCTTTGATCTTTTGGGCCGCGCTGGCGAATGATGACATCGAACAGGTTGCCACCTTCATGTGGACGGACGTTCACGCCGCAAATGTCCGCCTGCAACGAGAAGCCGTAAGTCACCACCTTGCGGTCGCGCACCTTGCCGATCACCGCCTGCACTTCAGGGTGATCAACGCACAGGATAGCAGCGCCATAGAACGGCACGTTGTGAATGAATTCGACGAAGGCGCGCTTCACACCCTCAAAATCGCCGTAATGATCGAGATGCTCAGGATCGATATTGGTGACGACAGCAATCGTCCCGTCCAGCCGCAGGAAGCTGCCATCGCTCTCATCGGCCTCGACCACCATCCAGTCGCTATCGCCAAGGCGCGCGTTGGAGCCATATTGCTCGATAATCCCACCATTGATGACGGTCGGATCAACCTCTCCCTTGTCAAGCAAGGCGGCAATCATGCTGGTCGTAGTGGTTTTGCCATGCGTGCCCGCCACCGCGACGGTGGATTTGAGCCGCATCAGTTCCGCAAGCATTTCCGCACGCCGCACCACGGGGATACGGCTTTCAAGCGCTGCGGCAACTTCCGGGTTGGTCCGACGCACGGCGGTGGAAGTCACGACGACCGCTGCACCTTCGACGTTCTCGCGCGCATGGCCGATATGCACTGTGATGCCGCGCGCGCGCAGCCGCTCGACACTCGGCCCTTCGGCAAGGTCGCTGCCCTGCACCGAATATCCAAGGTTGTGCATGACCTCGGCAATTCCGGACATGCCGATACCGCCAATGCCGACAAAATGGATTGTGCCGATATCGGTGCCGACGCCTTTCATGCGCCCTGATCTTCCGCGATGCCTCTGGTCGCGCCCTCTGCCGCATTGTTGGTCGCAGTAGCGCGTTTTTCGCCCTCCCCCACACGGATGACATCCATCATGTCGATCCCGCCAAAGCTTTCGACCAGGTCTGCGAGGTCCTTCGCGGCATCGGGCCGCCCGCAATTCCACGCGCCATGCGCCGCATTGGCGAGGCTCGCCGGGTTCTGCGCCATCGCCTGAATTTGCAGACAAATGTCTTTCGACAGTTTCTGCAACGCATCGGACTGGCGCACCCGCTGTGCATTGTGCCGCTCATCCGCGCCTTCGATTTCCTTTAGCGTGATCGACGGCTGACGGATCATTCGCGCCCCGCCCGACGCCACGATTTCGCGCGTGTTCGCCGCTTGGTGATCATCGGTCGCAATCGGCAGCGGAATGAGAATCCCCGGGCGTCCCACGGCGGTGAGTTCGGCAATCGTCGATGCGCCCGCCCGTCCGATGAACAGATGGCAATCGGCCAACCGTTCTTCCATATCCTCAAAATCTGTGCCGAGTTCGGCAGGAATATCGTGCTTTGCGTAGCGTTCGCGCACAGCCTCAAGGTCTTCCTTGCGGCACTGCTGCGTAACCTGCAGGCGCTGGCGCAGTGCAGGTTGCAGCATCGCAAGGCCATCGGGCACGACTTCGGAGAGTATCCGTGCGCCCTGACTGCCACCGGTCACGAGTACGCGTAGCAGGCCTTCCTCGGTAAATTCGGGGAATTCCTGCGCGCGCAACGCCAGCACTTCGGCGCGCACCGGATTGCCGACCAGATGCGCCTTGTGCTCGTGTTTTTCCTTAAGCCGCTCAACCTCGGGATAGCTCGTCGCAATAGCATCTACGCGGCCCGCCAATAGCCGGTTGACCCTGCCAAGCACCGCGTTCTGTTCGTGCACGATGCTGGCGATACCTGCCTTGGTTGAGGCGAGCAGAGCCGGGAGCGCGGGGTAACCACCAAAGCCCACCGCCGCACTCGGTTCGAACGCATCGAACAGGCGCAGCGCCATATTGCGCCCCTCGCGTACGGCCCGAAGCCCACCGATCCAGCGCAGCGGATTTTTGCCGAAACGGCCCGCCGGCAAGCCCGACTCTCTAACTGTCCATGTCTTG
>JBCBDF010000109.1:3515-7318 GCA_038529875.1 Pseudomonadota bacterium
GCCGGCAAGACATGGACAGTTAGAGAGTCGGGCTTGCCCGGAATGTTTGCGCCGCGTTCATCGGTGATGAGCGCGACATGATGGCCGCGAGCCTCAAGCTCGCTCGCCAAAGCAAACGCAGGTATCATGTGCCCGCCCGTGCCGCCTGCAGCCAATACGAAGTGCCGGCTCGCGCCAGTGGGAATGGACGCGGGAGTGGACGCGGCATTTTCGCTGCTCATTCGCGCTCCTCCTTGTTTGCAATGAAGTCTCGCAAGCCCGGGGTCTCACGCTTGAGGAAGGGATTGCGGCGGGTGATTGCCAGAAGCAATCCGATGGTAAAGCACACAGCGAGAGTTGACGAGCCGCCATAGCTGACCAGCGGCAAAGTCATCCCCTTAGATGGGAACAGCTGCAGATTAACGAGAATGTTGATGAAGGCCTGGCCACCAACTTGCGTCACGAGCCCGGCGCCTGCGAGCAGCACGAACAGGTTCTCTTCATCCACCAGCCTCAACAGCACGCGCGCGACAATTGCGAGGTAGAGCAACACAATGACAGCGCAGATCAGCAATCCGTATTCCTCGCCAATGACAGAGAAAATGTAATCGGTATGCGCCTCGGGCAGGTTCATCTTGCGAATGCCGAGCCAAAGTCCGCTGCCGGTCCAGCCCCCCGCCAGCAAAGTGCGCTGCGCAAGATCAACTTGGTCAAAGGCGGTGCCGCCGCCCAGGAACGCATCGATCCGATGGCGGGCATTGTCATAGAGGAAATAGGTCGCTGTAAGGCCCACCACGCCCGCACCGACCAGCGCGCTGATCCGCTGCACCGACACGCCGGACAGCAGCACGAGCACGAACCATACGCCGGCGAACAGGATTGTCGCGCCAAGGTTAGGTTGGAGCATCAGTAGGCCGGCAACCAGCGCCATGATACAGGTGACGAAGGTGAGCACGGGAAGGTTCGGATCGCGCAGCCGCCAGCTAAGGATCCATGCCATCGCGACCGCAAAGCCGGGTTTCAGGAATTCACTCGGCTGCAGCGACATACCGAACTCAAGCCAGCGCCGCGCGCCGTTCTTCTCGACACCGAACACAGGCACAAGGAACAACAAAACAAGCATTGCGGCGAATACCAGGATGCCCAGGCGCCGCGCATTGTCGCGGCTCGCAAACGAGGTCGCGATCATCACGCCGATGCCCAGGATTTGCCAGATGATGTGCGATTTGAGGAACAGGAATTCGTCGAGGCGAACTTCGGCAGTTGAAAGCTGATCCGCGCTGGCGGGCGATGCAGCGGCCACCGCCGCCGTTCCAACCAGCATCAGCACTAGGACAAGACCGAGCAGCCATTTATCGACCTCGCGCCACCAAATCCGCAGATCGCCCATCCAGCCGCCCCGCACCGGTGGCCGCGCATAAAACATCGTGTTTGATGGCGCAGAAGCCATCTGGCCGGTCATACTCATGCGGCCTCTCCGGCAATTTCGCTGATTGGGCGCATAATGTCGGGTTCTCCGGTAATCACCGACACAATTTGGCGGAAATGTTCACCGCGTCGCTCATAATCGCGGAACTGGTCAAAGCTGGCGCAGGCTGGCGACAGCAAGATCACATCGCTGGGTTTGGCCGCTTCGGTAGCCGCGCGGACTGCTTCGCAAAGCAGCTCGCAACGGGTCACATTGGTGTGCGGCTCCAGCAGCTCGGCAAAACGAGGGCCCGCCTCGCCGATTGTGTATGCTCCTGCGAGATTACCGACATGCTCGGCGCACTCGCCCAGCCCGTCTTCCTTGGCCAACCCACCGACAATCCAGTGTAGGCGCGGGTTCGGCGCAGGAGGAAATGCGGCGAGTGCAGGTGCGGTAGAGGCGGTATTGGTTGCCTTGCTGTCGTTGAAATAGGTAACGCCGTTATGTTCAACGACGCGCTCCATCCGATGTGGCAATCCGCGAAAGCGCGGTAATGCATGTTCCCACTGCGCACGCGTCACGCCGAGTTCTTCGGCTAATGCAACCGCGACCGCGACATTCTCAAGACTGTGCGGACCTTGCAGATTGGGCCAGTCGGCTTGTAGCTCGGCAAGCGCCTCAAGATCGGCAGTAACAATGCGGCCACTTGGTCGGCGCGGCTGCGCCGCTGCGTAAATCGCCCCCGCAGCACCTGCGACATTGCCAAATACCGCAAACTGATCACTGCCCTGGATCGTGAACAGGCGCCCTTTCGCAAAGGCATAGGCTTTAAAGCCATCATAGCGGTCAAGGTGATCGGGAGTAATGTTGGTCAACGCGGCCGCATCGCAATCAAGCGAGAAGGTCAGGTCAATCTGATAGCTCGATAGCTCCAGCACATAGACGCCGACGCCCTTTTCATTCGGCTCCAACGGCTTCTGCGCCATAATCGGCTCGCCAATATTGCCGCCCATCACCGCCGGAATACCCGCCATTACCAGGATATGATGGACCAGCGCGGTGGTGGTCGATTTGCCATTAGTCCCTGTGATGCCAACGACCTTGTGCGGCGGCAGCTCTGGCCGGGCGAGAGCAAACAGCTCGATATCGCCGATCACGGGCACACCGAATTTCTCGGCATGCGGCCGGATGGGATGCGTGTTGAGCGGAACGCCGGGTGAAACGACCACACCGTCGAAACCAGTCAGATCAATTGTCAGCGGATCGGCCAGTTCGCAGCGGCCTTCATGTGACCCTTTGGCAAACGGCTCCCGCGCCAAGTCCTGCTTGTCCCACGCGGTGACGTGCGCGCCGCTCGCCAGCAATGCCTCGACCGTGGCCGCGCCGGATCGCGCCAGGCCGAGCACGGCATAGCGTTTTCCAGCAAAGGCGGTCGATGTGATCACGGTTTCAACTCGTCTCCTAGCGTAGTTTCAGCGTTGCAAGGCCAGCCATCGCGAGCACGATCGAGATGATCCAGAAGCGGATCACGACCTTGCTCTCGCTCCAGCCGAGCTGTTCGAAATGGTGGTGGATCGGCGCCATGCGGAACACCCGCTTTCCAGTGCGCTTAAACCAGAAGACCTGAACGATGACTGAGACCGCTTCGAGCACGAACAGCCCGCCGACAATCGCCAGCACGATCTCGTGATGCGCGGCGACTGCGATCGCGCCAAGCGCTCCGCCCAGAGCGAGCGATCCGGTATCGCCCATGAATACGGCAGCCGGGGGTGCGTTGAACCACAGGAATGCCAGCCCCGCACCGATAATCGCGGCGCAGAAGATGGCGAGTTCGCCCGCACCTTCGACATAAGGAATGCCGAGATATTCACTGAAATCGGTGCGTCCGACGAGATAGGCGATAATCGCAAAAGTACCCGCCGCGATGATCACCGGCATGATCGCCAAGCCATCAAGCCCGTCCGTCAGGTTCACGGCATTGCCCGCGCCGACAATCACGAAGGCGGCAAAGAAGTAGTAAGCTGGCCCAAGCGGGATCGAGACATCGGAGAAGAACGGCACATACAGATCGGTGCTGATCTGGCTGACAATGAGGTAGCTGGCCACACCCGCCACTGCGAATTCCATCAGCAGCCGGATCCGACCGGGTACACCGGCATGGCTGTTCTTGGCGACCTTATCGTAATCGTCGAGAAAGCCGATAATACCAAAGCCCGCCGTTACCGCCAGGCAGGCCCAAACCAGTGGGCTGCGTAAATCCATCCACAACAGCAGCGACAATGCCAGCGCCACCAATATCATCAGCCCGCCCATGGTCGGCGTACCGCGCTTTGCCAGGTGGGATTGCGGGCCGTCTTCGCGGATCGGCCCCCGGTTTATCAATTTACTGCGCGTGCGTCAGGGCAAGGGCCAGCCG
>JBCBDF010000110.1:0-7297 GCA_038529875.1 Pseudomonadota bacterium
TCACCACGTTGGGGAATTGCGGGACGCCGCCGGAGCGGTCTGGGCCCGAACCGCCGTGGGGCTGGCCATTATCCTCTGGCTTTACTTCGCGTGCATCATACGCCTCAACATCGCCGCGCGCCGCGATCCAATCGCTGCGCAGGCCGGATAGGCCGGCGTTGATGTCGATCGCGACGTCTGGGTCGGTGTAGGGGCCGGAGGTGTCGTAGACGCGCACGCTCGGTTCGCCGCCTTCAAGGTCGATCTCGCGCATGGCGACGCGAACGCCAGAGCCGGTGCGCGCGCCAACATGGACCTTGCGGCTGCCACGGATCGGCCCAGTGGTTACGCCAATTTCTACAGGTGAATTGATGTCAGCCATACTCAATGCGCTCCATGCTTTTCGTGAATTCCTGCGCACGCAGGAAACCATTGCTGGGTTCCTGTTTTCACAGGAACTCACGTTAACATCGCGGATAGAGCAAACCGAACGCCCGCTCCCTCCGCCGATGCTAATCGGTTCAGGTTCAACGGGTCGGACAGCGCAACCTGTCCCTCTCAGCGAAAGCTCGCTCCCCGGGGATGACACCCTTGTAGGTGCTCGCAAGGGATAGGTCCAGCGCGTCTGAGCTTGCCAGGCTGACAAAAGCAGCGTCAACCTGTATCCCAGACAACAATCGCGTTCAGAACATGCTCAATAAGGCAAGCTCAAGAGACGCACAGAACATGAGAAAAGCCGGGTCGCACGCCTATTAGGGGACGTTGCATGCGCTTTTCAAAATCTGTAATTCCGATCGCGGCTGTCGGCGCGACGTTGGCGCTCTTCGGCATACCAGCGCCCAATGGTTCATCATCCCAAATCAGCTTTGCCAGCTCCGCATCGGCGCGGACGCCCTGCGGCGGTGAAGGCCAAAGGGCTTGTAAGGTTTGGGAGCGCCCAGGCCGCCCCTGCAACAAAGGTTTAGTCGAACGCAGCACCAATTATGCCGATATCAATGCCGGGCGATGCGTCAGGCCGAGCAGCGCCAACCGCGGCACCGTGGTCGACACGGTTCGCGATGCCGGAAACACGGTCATCCGCGGTGCGTCCGATGCGGCAACCAAGGGGCAGTTGCCCGTGCTCGCACTCAATGCGGAACGGCAATATGGTCCGCTCGCAAGGCGCATCAACACTATGTGGCTGTCATGTGCCACCCCGCTTCGTTCATATCGTAGTGCTCAGAGCCAACGCTTTGTAGACGAGGTGTCGCAACTGCCCTGCTTTCGAGAGACGATGAGCCTCGCACGCGACAGCGGATTTCGCACCGTCACCGTGGGCCTCTATTCCGAGGCGGCCATCGGGGTAGGCCAGCAGGTCGAATACGGTGTGGCATTCGATGTTGGGGGACGTTTTCAACCGACCAATTATTACACCAAAGCCAATGAATATTTGAGCCTGGGCGGCGGCGCCGGGGCTACTATCGGGCTGTTTAAAGGGACCAACCAACCGGGACGCGGCGGTTTCGGCGGGCGGGCCAACGGGTTTAGCGGCTCGCTCAGTACGGTCAGCGGTGGAACATTGGCGACATGGTTCACCCCTTCTGGATTTACCGGGCTTTCGGTGTCCGTTGGCGCGGGGCTTGGTGTGGATGTGGCCTATGTCGACAGCACAACCACCGTCTCTGGCGGGCAATACGCCGAGCGTGACAGCGCGCCTCGGGGCGTAGCGCGCAACGGAGGCAGCTATTCTTCAGCCCGCGGCGGCGACACGACTTTGCGGCTGTGCAATCGCTCCAACGACTCCGTGATCCACGCCGCCTTTGCCTATTACGATTGGGGTGAGTTCGATGGCCGTGCCAATTGGACCGCGGCCGGCTGGTGGTCTGTCAAGCGCGGCAAGTGTGAGAATGTGCGTTTGCCGGATGATGAGAACGGCGAACCCTATTGGGGGCAAGTCTACCTGATGGGTGCGGGTAGCAATGGCGGGTTCTGGGGCGATGGCGAATTCGGCTTTTGCGTGCATCCCTATGACAGATTTCACATCGCTGCCGCCGACCTCGTGCAATGCCGCAGTGACGATGTCTATGTCGCCAGCGAATTCCTGATTGCGGCTGGCCAGGTCAACACCTGGAACTTCAGGAAATGAACCGAGGGGATTTGCAATGAAGAACCTAGTTTTGTCAGGTGCAGCTGCAGCAGCAGGCTTGTTGGCAACCTTGCCCGCTCCCGCGCTTGCCTCCCATGGTCCCGGCGAACCCGAATTCACACTCGAGCCGATGCAGATCTACGCCTGTGATAGCGGGTTCAGGATCGCAGTGACCAGACTGCAAGTGAGGGGCCAATATGCGATGCTGGTAGGCTTCCCCACCGGCAGGAACGACAATCTGAGCGCGATACAATTGCTTCCCGCAACGCAGACGGGCAGCGGCGTTCGATTTGCATCCGACATAACCAGCTTCCACGAAAAGGGTGACACAGCACTTTTCCGAACAGCAGAATCGGCTAAATCCGAAGCCATACCGACAACGCAATGCAAGTTGGAAAGCCAGGGTCATGCGGAAACCGACAAGCCTGATGACACAGTAAGAGCACCATAAACGAGGGAGTGGCTATCGCTGCGCCCAACCGACCATACGCGCATTCACTCATCGACATATGCCAGGGAGCCAAACCATGAAAACCAGTTCTGTTCTGCCGCTATTGACCGGCCTTCTTGCCCTTACCGCACCTGCCAGTGCATCGGAAGAGAATGCAGCCCCGCACACCCAGACCGCAAATAACGGCAGCTATTGGGGGCTCTACAACAGCGGGGCAGTGGCTGCGGGGCGTGAGACGGTCTATCGCGAGATAGAAAATCTCTGCCTGACAACCGATGGCAGGCGCTATTTCGGGATTCATCCAGCAGTGGGCGACCAGCCCGCCTTTGCCGTGACGGAAGGCGGTGCCTTGCCGGTCACTATCGGCCCGGTCGATGCAAGCGCGGGCAAGCGTCATTACAAAATCAGCAATCCGGAAAACCCGGAGGAATTCTTGATGATGAACTTCATCGCGCCGGGAATGCGGGAGCAAGAATTGCCGAGCGCAACCGCCGGCCTGTTGAGCATTACATCGGGCGAGGAGTACCAGATCGATTGCGTCGACAATGACCGGATCGTGATGATGGCCGCGTTCGAAAAATCAGCCTTGATCGTCACCCTGGAGGATGGCGACATGATCCTGCGAGAGGCCGATACCAGCAGCGCTTCGAGGATGGAGGTGCGCGGCGGCCTATTCTCATCTGACGCGAATGGCAGCATATTCCACTTCTTCGATGATGATCGCCGGGTCTCCATAGACTTAAGCGCTGCTGGCCTGATCCGCGAAGAGGCGATCGTGCTGGAAAGCTTGACGAGCCGGGATAGTGCCGTTCCTGAAGTCTACTTCCTTGCCAATCCGCAAATGCTGGCTGAACGCGCCCCGACTATCTCGCCAGAGACAGGCTCGATGATCAATCGGCTTTCGACGTGCAATCACTTTGCCGGGGAAGCGAGCGAGGATGCCGAACGCAATGCGCAGATCAAGGTCCGGTGGGAAGAGCTGCAATGCGATGCCGTTCCGGCGCAATATGCGAGCGCGCTGGCCGCAGCAGAAGATGGCAGCCCGCTCAAAACCTATCTCGCGGTAAACTCACCCAACTGGATGTGATCGTGAGAATCCACTGTGGGGTGATTGGTTGTTCTCCTCCTCCGCCACGGGGATGACATCCGTTTGCGGCTATGCGAGGCTCGAACCCAATATTGGGGAGAAACGAGACAATGCCATTCCGCATGACCGAGATGGTGGGATGCGAATTCCCACTGTTCGCCTTTTCGCACTGCCGCGATGTTGTCGCCGCGGTCAGCCGCGCGGGCGGATTTGGCGTGCTCGGCGCGGTCAGCTTCACGCCCGAACAGCTCGAGACGGAGCTCAAATGGATCGACGATAACGTCGATGGCAAGCCATACGGCATCGACGTGCTGATCCCGGAAGTGCAGGCGGTCGATCACTCGGTCAGCGCGGACGAGATCGTCGCGGCGATCCCTCAGCAATATCGCGACATGACCCGAAATATCCTGCGCGAGGCAGGGGTCAGCGAGGATAGCGCCGCGCCGCTTGGCGGATCGGCAGCGCCCAACACTTCGCTGGGTCAGGAATTGCTGGAGGTCAGCTTCAACCACCCGGTGCGCCTGATCGCGAATGCGCTCGGCACGGCCCCGCCAGCGATGATCGAGGCGGGCAAGAAACACGGCATTCCGGTCGCCGCGCTGGTCGGCGCGAAAGAGCACGCGATGAAGCAAATTGAGGCAGAGGTGGACCTGATCATTGCACAAGGCGGCGAAGGCGGTGGGCATTGCGGCGAGGTCTCCACCATCGTCCTGATCCCCGAGGTTATCGCCGCAATCGAGCAGGCCGGCGCGGACATTCCGGTGCTGGCCGCAGGCGGGATCATGAATGGCCGCCAGATGGCCGGGATGATGGCGATGGGCGCGGCGGGCGCATGGTGCGGCAGTGTGTGGCTCGCCACGCAGGAGGCCGAGACGAGCGAAGTGTTCCGCGAGAAGATGGTCGCCGCCTCCAGCCGCGATACAATCCGTTCCAAGCACCGCACAGGTAAGTACAGCCGCCAGTTGCGATCCGGCTGGCACGCCAAGTGGGAGGAAGCTGGCCTACCTGCCCTCCCCATGCCGCTGATGAGCCTATTGAGCGAGCCGGTCCTGCGCGCCATCGACAAGGCCGCCGTGAACGGCAACGAACAAGCGCAAGAGCTGTGCTCCTACTGGGTCGGGCAAGGCGTGGGCCTGGTCAGCGAAGTGCGCAGCTCCGGCGCGGTGGTGCAGGATTTCAAACGCGAATTTGCCGAAGGGTTTGAGCTACTTAACGCTAACATCGCATAGGCCTGTTCGGCCGGTTAAGCACAGCCAAACCCGTGAAAATCAGTTAACCATAACCTAACTCTGCCCCGGTATTCTCTCCCATTCCGAAGGGGAATTGCGACACGTGGCCGATTTGGCGCGACCATTGATGCTGATAATCCGGCTGGCAGCCTCGCTGCTCGCCGCAATGTTGCTCGCCCCTGCGGCAAGCGCGCAATCCAGCACCTGCGGCGCAGCCACCAGCCAGGGCACGGCCCCGGCCTCGTGGCAGACATATTGCTGGATCGACATGGACGGTTATGATGATGCGCTGGCGCGCTCCGCATCAGGCCAGACGTTTGCTGTCGGCCTTTCGGATGGATCGATCCTCAATTTCACGCTGCGCACCACCAGCACCGCGGCGACCGGCGCAGATGCTCGCGCCGCCCCAAGCTGGTCCGGCGCAGCAGTCGGCAACACTGCGTTTCTCGGCATCCCTGGTCGCCCGATCCTGTACATGGCGAACAGCGGATCTACCGTGACGTTCGATTTCAGCAATATCAGCGTCACTCCGCCGCCGGGCGTGGCGACAGTCACGACTTACGCTTTCGTCGTGGCCGACGCGGAATCGACCGACAACAACGAGTATCTGGAATACACCACGGATGGCGGCACGTGGGAAATACTCGACGATGTTCCGCCGATCAGCGGCAGCCAAATGCCCGGCGCGGTCGGGGCTGGCACGAACACGTTTCGCAGTGACGGCCTGGGTCAGAGCGGGCGCGTGGGCGCCTATATTGTCGGCTCGAACACACCCACCAGCGTGAGCGCGGAGATGAACGGAGCAGGCCTGCAAGGGATCATGTTCGCGGTCCGTTTTGCCTCAATCAGCCTCAACAAGGTGATTGGCGGCACGCGTCTTGACACGTCCGACCAGTTCGACTTCACGATCAGCTCGACGTCTTCGGGCGATGTTTTCGCCACCGGGTCCACCAGCGGCACCGGGCTTGGCCCCTTCGACGCAGCCGTGCTCACTACGGCATCGGGCATACCGCTCACGATCAGCGAACAAATGGCCGCGGGCAGCGCCAGCACAATCGGCAGCTACAATACAGATCTGACCTGCACCAATGGCAATACAGGATCGAGCACCCCTTTGCCGAGCGGTGTGCTGAACAGCAGCTATAATTTCGGGCCGCTGCAGTTTGGCGATGCGGTGGAATGCCGCTTCACCAACACCCCGCTGCCGCATGTTATCTATCGCAAGGAGATGGGCGCTGGAGGGCGGATTTTCGACACCGATCAATTCCGGCTCCGAACGCGAGACCTGACCACCGGCACCAACCTAGTGCAGATCGATACCGAGGGCACAGGCGCGACCTTGACAGTGGATGGTGCCGGGCCGGTCGAAGTGACGGCTGGCAACACCATTCGCTTGGTCGAGTTTGCGCGAGGGTCCACCGTGCTGTCGCGCTATACCCCTAATACGGTGTGCACCAATGCGAATGCCGGATCGACCACGACGCTGCCGTCGGCCGGGCGCAGGGTCGATCTTGTACCGCAGCTGGGCGACGTGATCACTTGCGTCATTACCAATACGCGCGGCCCCGCCGATGCGATTATCGTGGTCGAGAAGAACTCCGCAATCATCACCAACGACATCGAAACAAGCAACTTCAAAGCCATCCCCACCGCCGTGATCGAATACACGATCAGCGTGCGTAATGAGGGCGATGCGGCGGTGGACGTCGACACGCTCGACATGCTCGACATCGTGCCTCCCGAAATGGCCTACGACACCGGCTTTGGCGTGGTCTTCACCGAAGCCGCCACGCCCAGCGGGCTTGATCCGTTCGATCAGGCAGCGATGGTATCATTCTCAGAGCAGCCCGGCGGGGTGGCACCCTTCACCTACGGGCCTTCTGGCGCGTTCGATCCCAATGTCAGCGCGCTTTCGATCGAGCCGACCGGGCAGTTGGCTGCCTCAGATGGCACCAATCACCCCGGCTTCACGATCACCTACCGCATGCAGGTCGAATAGCGCGAGCAAGGTGTGCAGGCGGTGTTTTAACCGCCCCTCGCGCTTTCGATCCAGCGGTCGATCTTCGCCTCCAGCACGGCCAGCGGCAGCGCGCCGGTGTTGAGCACTTCCTCGTGGAATTGTTTGATGTCGAAATCGTCGCCCAGCTGCTCCTCGGCCCGAGCGCGCAGTTCCTGGATTTTCAGCGCACCGACCTTGTAGGCCAGCGCCTGAGACGGGATCGCGATGTAGCGCTCAATCTCGGCGGTCGCATCGGTCTCGCCCTTGGATGAATTGTCGAGCATGTACTGGATCGCCCGCTCGCGGCTCCAGCCCTTGGCATGAATGCCGGTATCGACGACCAGCCGGATTGCGCGGAAAATCTCGTCATCCAGCGTGCCATACCGTGCAATCGGGTCTTCATAGAGGCCCATCTCATAACCTAGCG
>JBCBDF010000111.1:0-7284 GCA_038529875.1 Pseudomonadota bacterium
GATCCGGGTAGAGCTGCGTGCGCTGACCGAAGAGGACTTCGTGCGGATCTTGTCGGAAACCCGCGCCAACCTGGTCGAGCAATATCGCGCGCTGATCAGCACCGAAGACGTCACGCTCGATATCAAGGACGAGGCGGTGGCCGAGGTCGCGAAGATCGCCGCGCAGGTCAACGAAAGCATCGAGAATATCGGCGCCCGTCGCCTCCAGACGGTGATGGAAAAGCTGCTCGAAGAAATCAGCTTTGAGGCGGAAGAGCATAGTGGCGAGACGATCACAATCGATGCCGCCTATGTGCGTGAACGGCTGACCGAGCTCGCCAGCGACAGCGATCTTTCCAAGTACATCCTTTAATGACGGATGGGCCGGTTAGCGACCTGAAAGCGATGCTGGCGGGCATGGATCCGGTGCTGGATGAAGTGCCCTATCAGTTTGTCAGCGATGCGAATCCAGCGTTGGCGTCCAAGGCCTTTGGGATGGTCCGCGAGGCCGAAGGGGTGACATGGATCATTCCAGCCGACGCGCAACCTGACCAAGGTCCACACTTCGCCCGCATCACCCTGCAAGTGCACTCAGACCTTTCGGCCAGCGGATTGACCGCTGCGGTTGCGACCGCGCTCGCATCGGAGGACATCGCTTGCAACGTGGTTGCGGCGTTCCACCACGACCATCTGTTCGTGCCGTGGGAACGGCGCGAGGAAGCGCTCGCGATCCTAAATCGGTTGTCCGACGACGCGCGTCGATAATTTTCGGCGTTTAATCCGACAAAATCCCATTCCCTGCTTGAGCTGCATGCTAAGGCGCGCTTTACTGCAAGCAATTGAAATCCAAACAGGGACTGGATCATGATCAGACAAGCAATGCTAACCGGTGTGGCAGCCGCCGCCATGGCTTTCACCGCGCCTGCTTTTGCGGACGGCCATAGCGAAAAGGAGATGGCTGCGCCGACCCTGTCTGCGCCGGAAATCGAATACACGATGTGGACGCTGGATAACGGCCTGACCGTCATCGCTTTGCCCGACAATTCGACCGCCAATGTCACCACATCGCTGTGGTACAAGGTTGGTTCCAAGCATGACCCGGAAGGTCGCTCTGGCTTTTCGCACCTGTTCGAGCACATCCTCAGCCGCAAGACGGTCAATATGCCGTACAACATGATCAACAAGCTGACGGAGGATGTCGGCGGGCAACGCAATGCCTCCAACTGGATCGACCGCACCAATTATTACGAGACGGTCCCGGCGCAATATCTCGAAACCATGCTGTGGACCCACCGCGAGCGGATGGCCTTCCCGGTGGTCGACGCCGAAGTGTTCGAGAATGAACGCAATGTAGTTAAGGAGGAGCTGCGCACCCGCGTGCTCGCGCCGCCCTATGGCCGCCTTCAGCGCTTCGTGATCCCTGAAAACGCCTATGATGTTTTGCCGATGCGTCGCCCGGGTATCGGCTCGATTGAGGATCTGGATGCAGCGACGCTGGAGGATGCCCGCGCATTCCACCAGGCCTATTACGGCCCGGACACCGCGACCCTGATCGTCGCAGGCAATTTTGAAACGGCGAATTTGCGTGCATTGGTCGACAAATACTTTGCCGACATCAAGCCGCGCGACAATCCGATCAGCCTTGAGATCGACGGCGAGGAGCCGGCGCGTACCGAGCCGCGAACGGTCGATGCTACAGCGCCCAATGTGCCGCTGCCGCTGGTCGGCGGAATCTGGAAAGCGCCATCGGTCAGCGATGAAGATGCAGCCGCGCTCGAGCTGTTGTCCGCCATTCTGGCGCGCGGCGACAATAGCCGCCTGCACAAAGCGCTGGTGCGGACGGGCAAAGCTGTCCAGGCGACACACTTCGATTCGATGACGATGGATGGCGGGTACATTGCCAATTTCGCGGTGCTCAGCCCGGCGGCGCAGCCCGATGAAGCGCGCGCTATCCTGAATGCAGAGCTGGAGCGCATCCGCACCGAGCCTGTCACCGAGGCGGAATTGCGCGAAGCGAAGAACGAAATTTTCTCCTCCGCGCTATCCTCGCGCCAGACCGTGCGCGGTCGTGCCTTTGAATTGGGCGAAGCGCTGGTTTCCACCAGCAACCCCGATGCCGCCGATGAACGGTTGGCGCGCATTTCTGCGGTGACCGCAGAAGACGTTCAGCGCGCGGCGGCCAAGTGGCTCGATCCCAATGCCAAGGTGTCGATGACATACACCGCTGGCGAAGACGATCCCTCAGCTTACGCCAACCCAGTGCCTCGACCAGTGTACGGCACGGTGCCGCCGGCGACTGAGGCGCCGCGCGAATTGCTTCCCGAGGATGAGCGGATGGCACCGCCGCCCCCGGGTAGCGCACCCGAAGTGGTGCGCGCGGACTTTGTAGAAACCGAACTTGCAAACGGTATTCCGCTCGTCAGCGCGCGGACCAGCGATGTGCCGATCGCGACGATTACCATCGTGTTCCCGGGTGGAGATGCCAGCGACCCGGCAGGTAAGGCTGGTGTAGCGACGATGGCGGCCGATCTGGCCGACAAGGGCACCGCGACCCGCAGCGCGCCTGAAATTGCGGCGACGCTCGAATCGCTCGGGGCAAGCATCGGCATATCGAGCGGCGCGGATGGCACTTATGCCAGTCTGACTGCGCCGACCGTCAATCTCTCGGAAGCTGGCGAAGTGCTGGTCGATATGATCCAGAACGCGAGCTACCCGAACGAAGAGCTGGAGCGCGAACGCAAGCGTGCGCTCGATGGGATTGAGGCAACGCTGAAAGATCCCGGTTCGCTCGCTGGGCTCGTCGCCACCCGCGTAATGTATGGCGATGCGCCCTATGGCCGGGTCATCACCAAGACCAGCTTGCCCGAAATCACGCGCGAGGATCTGGCGGCGCACCGCGCGGCCTATTGGCACCCGGCGGCGGCCAAGATTGTGGTCAGCGGCGGCATTAGCTCCGACGAAGCGGCCAATCTTGCGGGCGAACTGTTCGGCGAATGGAGTGCGGAGGGCGCACCTCCAGCGCCCATCGCCAATCCGGCGGGCAATGGCACCGAGCCTAGGACAGTTGTTATCGATATGCCGGAGGCGGGACAGGCGGCGGTGATTGCCGGAGTGCGCGCGATTTCTCGCTCGGATGAGGATTTCTATCCGCTGTGGCTTGCCAATACCGTGCTTGGGTCTGGCTCCAATGGCCGCCTGTTCGAGGAAGTGCGGACCAAGCGCGCGTTGGCCTATGGGGCGTATTCGCGGATTGCGCAGCGCGCAGATGCTGCCGTGTGGCGCGCCCAGGCGCAGACTGATCATGCCACGGCAGATGATGTTGCGACCGTTTTCTTTGAGGAATTCGAGAAGCTGAGCGCACAGCCGGCGAGCGAAGACGCGATCGAGAAGCGTCGCCTGTTCCTGGGCGGAGCGATTGCCCGCAGCCTCGAAACAAGTGGCGGGTTCAACGGGCAGGTTGCAAGCCTGCTGTTGCGTGGCCTCGCGCCGAGCGAAGCCTTCGAGATTGCTGATCGGCTGTCAGCGGTGAGCGCTGAAGACGCGGCGGACATGGCCGAGAAGTACCTCGATCAAGAACGCGCTTCGCTGGTCGTCGTTGGTAAGGCTTCGGAGTTCATTGAGGAGCTCAAGGCGCTGCGGGGCGAGGTGGAAGTGATCGCGTTTGACGATCTCGACCTTGCCTCCAGCGATTTGCGTAAGGCTGCCGAGGAAAGCGCGGCAGCGGACGCGGCGGCGGACTAGGTCAATTGTGGGCTCCTACGAAAGCAGGAGCTCATTGCCCATAACAGCTGAACGGGATTCCTGCTCTTGCAGGAATTCATGCACGGATCATTCTGCCGCGACGCTTTCGTCCGCGTCATCCTTGCTGCCCTCATTGGCTTGCCGCGCCCACATCTCGGCATAGAGGCCGCGCTTCGCCAGCAATTCGTCATGCGTGCCTTGTTCGGCCAGCTTGCCGCTTTCGAGCACGATGATCTGATCGGCATCGGCGATGGTCGAGAGGCGGTGGGCAATCGCAATCGTTGTGCGCCCGGCGGCAATGCGCCGCAGCGTACCGAGGATTTCCTGCTCGGTGCGGGTGTCGAGCGCGCTGGTGGCTTCGTCGAGCAGCAGGATTGGTGGGTCTTTGACCAACGTGCGTGCAATCGCGACGCGCTGTTTTTCGCCGCCGGAAAGCTTTAGGCCGCGCTCGCCAACCATCGTCTCGAATCCATCGGGCAGGCTTTCGATCAGCGGGGTGAGCGAGGCATCTTGCGCAGCCTTGCGAATGATCTCATCGCTCGCATCGGCGGAGCCGTATCCGATATTGTAGTGCAGCGTATCGTTGAACAGCACACTGTCCTGGGGGACGATGCCGATCGCCTCGCGCACGCTGTCTTGTGTCATTTGCGAAATATCCTGCCCGTCGATCAGGATGCGGCCCGATGTCGGGTCGTAAAAGCGGAACAGCAGCCGCCCGATAGTGCTTTTGCCCGCGCCCGACGGGCCGACCACAGCGATGGTGCTGCTGGCGGGCACTTCGAAGCTAAGGCCGTGGAGAATCGTGCGTTCGGGTTCGTATGCGAAGGTTACATTGTCGAACACGAGCTGCGGCTTGCGTACCACCAAAGCAGGCGCGCCGGGCACGTCGGTTACTTCCATTTCGGTGTCCATCAGGCGGAACATTTCCGCCATATCGACCAGCCCCTGGCGGATGGTGCGATAGACCCAGCCGAGTAAATCGAGCGGGCGAAACAGTTGCAGCAGATAGGTGTTTACGAACACCAGATCGCCAACGGTCAGCAGGCCTCGGCTCCAACCCCACACTGTGTAGGCCATCGCCCCCGCCATCAGCGCGTTGGTGATCAGCGACTGGGTCATGTTGAGAATGCCGAGCGAATTTTCGGACTTGATCGCCGCCTCCGCATAGGCGCGCGCGGCGTTGCTGTAGCGCTTTTCCTCGCGCGTTTCGGCGCCGAAATACTTCACCGTTTCAAAGTTCAGCAGCGAATCCACCGCGCGGTGCAGAGCCTGACCGTCGAGGTCGTTCATCTCGCGGCGCAGCTTGGTGCGCCATTCGGTGATCCAGCGGGTGATCGCGATATAGCTGATGACAGTGACGGCAGTGGCCGCAACCAGCTCCCACCCGAAATTGATATAGAAGATCACGCCCACCGCGATCAGTTCGATGGCGGTGGGGGCGATGTTGAACAGCAGGAAATAGAGCATCATGTCGATGCTCTTGGTCCCGCGCTCGATGATCTTGGTTACTTCACCCGTGCGGCGCGAGAGGTGGAAGCGCAGGGAAAGCCGGTGCAGCCGGTGGAACACATCCTCCGCCAGGCTAAGTGTAGCCGCCTGCCCGACCCGCTCGAACACGATATTGCGCAGATTGTCGAACATCACTGCGGTGAAGCGGCCCAGCCCATAAGCCGCGACCAATGCCAGAGCCACGGTTGCGCCATCGCCAACAGGTCCAGCCATGGTGTCGGCTGCATCCTTATAGGCGAAGGGCAGGGCCAGCGTGACCCCCTTCGCCGCCAGCACCAGCAGCATTGCAATCACGATCCGCCAGCGCAGGCCGGGATTATCCTTTGGCCACAGGTAAGGCAGGAACCGCCGGAGCGTGTGCCAGCCCTCCGCATCTGCGGGCTTGGTCGGACGGTCAGAGCTGGCGGTGTCGGGCGGCATGGCGACCGCTCATGTGGGCGCGCGTCGCCACTCGCGCAAGGTCAGCTATATGGGTGCTCGCTCGAAAGCGGTTCAGTTCATGCGGGTCGGATAGTTGCTTTGCCGCATACGTCGCTCCACCGCACGCGGCAAATCGAACAGCACGCGTTGGCGTGAGAAGTCGATCGCCACGCGGTCGAACATCTTCAAATGGTTCATACCAAGCGAAAGTACCGGCTTGTCTTCAAGGCCCAGCGCTTCGAAGGCGGGCGTATCGGCAAAGGTGATCGGCACGTTGCGCAGAGTCACGCCTCCGATATCGAGCGTCCGCACAAACGACATCTGCCCGATCATCGAGACGCCATTCACATCGGTCGTGGTCACTTCCTGCGCGCGCTTGGTGCGGATGCGTTCGCGCAGCGCCGTGTTGGCGAGGCTCGCCTGCGCGCCGGTGTCGATGATCACCGTCGCCTTTACGCCCTCGATCTCGGCATTGGTGATCAGCAACTGGCCGAGCTTGTGTCGCGCGCGCACCACGATCTCGAAGCCGCGACGACTGCCGCGCTTCTTGGTTACATCTTCGACTGCGATCGTTTCTTCACGGAAATCGATTAGCACGCGGAAATCCTGCAAACTGTCGAGGCCTATGATGCCGTCTGCACCGACATGATTTTTATAGAGCACCGGGGCGGCAAGATTGTGGATCGTGCTGTTGCCCAGCTCCAGACTATCCAGCTCGACCACTTCGACCGGGCGGCGGCTGGCCATGCCCACCAGCGTGGCCATCCCAAGCGACTCAAGGCTCAGCGCCTGATTGATTTCATGAGTGACCGCCGTTGCCTGGCTGCCGGTGTCGATCATGAAATCATACGGTCCAGTGCCATCGATTGTGACGGGCACGGTCATGCGCTCGTTGCGCTCTTCTTCCAGGCTCAGGATCTCGGTGTTGGGATCGGTCAGGCTGGGCGCGATCGATTGCTCTTCCAGCTGCTGGCCGAAGCCGACGACAGCCATGGAAAGCGCGGGGCCATACCAAAAGTAATGCATATTATGTGTCCTCTCGCGGGCGCATCTGATGCGAGCACCCTATGTCGAATACAGAGTATCAGAGCGGCGGGCATTCCCCAAATCAAGCGCATTTGGATGGATGATTCGTGAGCGAATTCGATTCGCCGTGTAGGCGTTTTGCATCCATTTGCGGCTCGATGGTTCGCAAATGCAGCAAAATTGCCTGATGCAAATGGGCGTTTGGGGCGAATCCCGCATGGCACAAGGCTTCTTATCGTTAAGTTGGGCTTGATAAACGCGGGCGAAGCCCCACATAATACCGGTGAGACAGGGCGCAAATCCTCAGAAATCTGCGGTTGTTTCCAACTTTTGAAATAAAATTGCAAAAAGGCGTTGACCGAATCTGAGGTCACCCATATATGCCCTCTCACCGACGCGGCGCTGACGGTTTCAGCCGGCTCCATCGCGACGGTCGCCAACACTAATCGGACAACCGGTCCCCCGGTGAAAATCGGGGAGCGATAGTTGTCCGCTTTTGCCTGTTGGTCGGCTCTTTGACATTGTTAGATTATGATGAAGGGACATGTGGGCGACGGCGCCCAGTCCGGGGACCTCAAGGCTCCGGTAACTGGTTAACTTATGCCGATT
>JBCBDF010000112.1:0-7263 GCA_038529875.1 Pseudomonadota bacterium
GGGCGGGCGACATCTATCAGGCGAACCTGACTTATCCGCTCGCTGGTTCCTATCGCGGCGATCCGGTCGCGCTCTACAGCCAGCTGCGCGGGACCGCGAATGCAGGTTATGGCGGTTTGTTATTCGATGGATCGCACTGGCTCTTGAGCTTCTCGCCCGAGCTGTTTTTCGCGGTCGATGGCGACACTGCAAAGGTCAAGCCGATGAAGGGCACACGCCCGCGCGGCGCTGACCCGCACAAAGATGCTGTGCTGGCGGAAGACTTGGCGACGTCGGTCAAGGACAAAGCGGAAAACCTGATGATCGTCGATCTGATGCGTAACGATCTCAGCCGGGTGGCGGAGCCCGGCAGCGTGCGGGTCGACAAACCTTTTGCGGTCGAGAGCTATCCAACTGTGCACCAGATGGTCTCAACCGTGCGGGCCAAACTCGTGCCGGGCAAGGGGCCGAGTGATCTGGTGCGCGCGCTGTTCCCCTGCGGCTCCATCACCGGCGCGCCCAAAATTCGCGCGATGGAGCTGATCAACGAAGTCGAGCGCGATGCCCGAGGGCCCTATTGCGGAGCGATTGGCCGGATCGATGCAGACGGTAGTGCAGCCTTCAATGTCGCGATCCGCACACTGCGCCTCAGCCCGATTGAGAACGCCCAAGGCAGCGCGGTGCTGGGCGTGGGGTCGGCCATTGTCGCAGACAGCGATATGATGGCGGAGCGGCGCGAGTGCGAGGTAAAGGCCGGGTTCGCACGGCGCGCCTCGCGCGATCTCACCGCGCCGCAATTCGACCTGATCGAGACCATGCGATTTGAACCAGCGAGCGGGATCGACCTGCTCGAACTGCATCTGGCGCGGCTCAAGAAGAGCGCAGCGGAGCTCGGCACCAGCTTTGATCGCCATGCCGCGCGTAACCAGATCCAGGCGCTATGCTTCGACCTTGAGCAGGCCTGCAAGGTGCGTCTCGTCGTCTCGCGCAGCGGCGCGCTGGCGCTGGAAACGGGGCCATTGCCCGCGCCTGTTGATGCGCCGCTGGAATGCATCGCGCTGCCCAGCCCACTCGATCCGTCCGATTGGCGGCTGTCGCATAAATCATCAGACCGCAGCTTCTACGAGGATGCGCTGTCCACAGCAAAAAGCACAGGCGCCGACGAAGTATTGCTGGTGCGCGAAGATGGTCTGGTGACGGAAGGCAGCTTCACCAATATCCTCGTCGAGGGCGAGGACGGCTCCTATCTCACGCCGCCCGCCTCGCTCGGCCTGCTGCCGGGCATTTTGCGCGAAAGCCTGCTAGAGCAGGGCCAAGCACATGAAGCGGAATTGACGCTCGACGACCTCCAAAACGGCTTCTGGCTCGGCAATGCCTTGCGCGGCCTTATGAAAGCACAACTCAAGCCATAGGGCCGCCCATGCTGAGCTTGTCTAAGCGTGACAGGCCTCTTGCACTCGCCCTTCGACACGCTCAGGACGAGCGAAGGTATTATGACACAATCAATCGACATCCTGTTTGAAGACGGCGAAGCGCTGGTGATCAATAAGCCAGCTGGCCTGTCGGTCGATCGCCCGCGTCGCGGCGGCGCCTGCCTTGCCGACCATTGGGAGCAGCTGAAACTCGGCTTCCAACGCCCGCCAATGCCGGTCCATCGGCTCGACACCGATACCAGCGGCTGCCTGCTGCTGGCGCGCAATCCAAAGGCGCTGAAGCGCTTCAACAAAGCGTTTGAAGATCGCGCGGTTGGCAAGAGCTACCTCGCCGTGCTCGATGGCCATCCCAATGGCGAATCGGGCCGGATCGAAATGGCGCTGTCCAAGATCAGCTCGGCTGAGAAGGGCTGGCGGATGATTGCCGCAAAGAAGGGCAAAAACGCGATTTCGCATTGGGAACTGTTGGAGAAGATCGGAGAGGGCGATCGCACTCGCTCGCTGATTCGCTTCCGCCCTGAAACGGGCCGCACCCACCAATTGCGCGTCCATGCCCTGCAGGGTCTCGGCAAGCCGCTGCTCGGCGATCCGGTCTATGGCCCGGTAAGGGGCCAAAATCGCGGCGCTGGGCGCACCATGCTGCACGCCGAATCGATTACGATTGAACGCGAAGGCAAACCCGACATTACCGCCTACGCGCCGTTCCCGGAAGATTTCCTGCGCGCTGGGCTGAGCGCGCCACAACAACCGCCCGCGCCGCCAACCCGCGCTTCGCTGGCCGAAGATGGATAAGGACCTGCTCGACCGCGCCCATGCGCTGGCGGAGGAAAGCTTCCTCGCGGGCTCGGGTCCGGGCGGCCAAAACGCCAACAAGGTCGCGACCGAAGTGCAGCTACGCGTCAACATTTACGCTCTGCGCTTGCCCCCTCCGGTTTTTGCACGTTTGCGCAAGCTCGCTGGCAGCAAGCTGACAACCGCAGGCGATCTGCTGATCACCGCGCGCGAGCACCGTACGCAGGAGGCCAACCGCAGCTCTGCTCGCGAAAAGCTGGAGAAGCTGCTCGAAGAGGCGCATCGCCAGCCCAAGCGGCGCGCCAAAACGCGGCTCAACCGGGTCGGTAAGGTAAAGCGGCTCAAATCGAAAAAGGCGCGCGGCGCAGTGAAAGCCAATCGCAGCAAGCCCGACTGGTAATCAGGGTCGATCCGATTGGCGACTCTGCTTGACTTTTCCCCGTGAATCGGCAAATGGGCGCGGCTTGCAAGGCGATGCTTGACGCGTCGCCTTATATTTTTCGGCTCGATCAAGAGCTCACCAGATAGATTTAGGAAACTGCGATGGCGAAGCCCGCAACCGTCAAGATCAAGCTCGTCTCGACTGCCGATACGGGTTTCTACTACGTGACCAAGAAGAACCCACGCAACATCACCGAAAAGATGGTGTTCCGTAAATACGATCCGGTTGCGAAGAAGCACGTCGAGTTCAAGGAAGCCAAGATCAAGTAAAGTTTGATCGATCGGTTTGCCCACCGCTGGATAGCATGCGGGCATCCCTTGGGCTAAGAATCGCTGCCGCACCCGCTTGCCCTGCAGACTTGCCCAAGGCTCTTGCAAAGCGATCAATTCAGCCGCAGTTCAACGCCCTCGATCTAATCCGCGAGGCATGAACATGCGCATATTCAAATTTTCCAAACCCTTGGCCGGTATTGCCGCTAGCGCTGTGGCGCTTGGTGCGGCTTTCGCCTTGCCTGCGACATCTGCCTTCGCGCCGGTCGCGCCCGCCTACGCACAGACGAACGACCTGGAAAAGGCGGCGGGCGCCCTGCGCTCGATTTCGACCATGAAGGCAGATTTCTCGCAGATCGATCGCCAGGGAAATTCGGTTCGCGGCGTGATGACGCTCAAGCGCCCGGGCAAGATCCGCTTCGAATACGAAAAAGGCGCGGAATTGCTCGTCGTTTCCAATGGACGCTCGATGTATTTGGTCGATTACGGTGTCAACCAGGTTGAACGCTGGCCGATCAAGAACTCGCCATTGGGCGCGCTGCTCGACCCCAATCGCGATGTGAAGAAATACGGCAAGCCAATCCCGACCGGCAATGACGACGTGCTGAGCGTGGAAGTGCGCGATCCCAAGCGCCCAGAATTCGGCGTGATCAACCTGATTTTCGTGCGCGATGGATCGGCGCCGGGTGGCTGGCAACTGACCCATTGGGTCGCCCTCGATTCGCAGAATCACCGCACCACTGTGCGGCTTTCGAATCACCGCTATGGAGTCGCGGTTGCAGACAGCGCATTCCGTTTCCGCGATCCGCGCAAATCATCTCGTCGACCGCGATGAACGGTTTATCCGGGTGAGGTTGTAGGAATACGACAAACTCCGGCACATATTCATTTACGGGAAAGCCGAAAGCGCGTAATTTTCTTGTGCAAGTCGATTGAAGGCGGGTTTCCCCCCTGTTGCCCCAACCTTCATCCAAATCGGCTTGTACAAGCGTGACGAACGCTCACATGGAACCCTCGCCCCATTGCCCCCGGGGTGAGGGTTTTTTTGTGGTGAGTTTGTTTTGCCTCAACAAAGAACTCGTGCGCGAAAGAGCCTCCGAAACTACTCACTCCCAGCCATATGCCTTGCGGATGATATCGTAGATCACATCCTGTTCGATCACGCCGCGCGCGGCCTCTGCGCCTGGGCCATTGGCATAGAGCGCCACGTCCTCGCCCGCATGCGTCTCGCTGCCGGTTGGAATCGCGGATTGTTGTTGAGCATTGATGCCGGTTTCAGGGATCGGCCGTTCAGCCATGTTGGCGATGGAGCCGGGGCCATTGCCGTAACCAAGCGTGGTGTAGGGCTTTCCATCTTCAGCTTTCGCCGCTTCCGCCACTTCATCGCCGCCGCTTTCGGGCGGCACGACCAAGCCGAGAATGTCATTCCCTCGCCGTGGATAGCCTGCAATCGTGAAGACATGGCTATGATCGGCTGTCACCAGGATCAGAGTTTCATTGGGGTCGGTGTTGTCGATCGCGTGCTGGATCGCATTCGCGAATTCGACCGTTTCCTCCAGCGCGAAACCAGCCTTGCCCGCATGGTGGCCGTGATCGATCCGGCCTGACTCTACCATCAGGTAATAGCCATCGGGATCGGATTCGAGGCGCGCAATCGCCTGCGCTGTCATTTCAGTGAGCGTGGGCTCGGTCGCATCGCGCTCGCTATCGGCCATGTAGTCCATATGGCTGGCATCGAACAGACCGAGCACCGGCGCATCCATCGGTGCAGCCGCGAGCGCATCCCGGTCGGTTACATAGGTGCCACCCGTACGCGTGGACCATGCAGTTGGCAAATCGGCTCCGGCATCCAATCGGCGCCCGCCATTGTCGCTGCCAAAGAACATCGCAGTCCCGCCGCCCAGCGCAACCTCCCAGTCGGAATTGACCAGCTGGGTCGCAATGTCATCGCAGCCGAGCCCGCGTTGGTCTTCGGGAATACCATTGTCTGCTTCCCACCCGCGATCGGGACTGCGCGAATAGACGCTGGCCGGGGTCGCATGGGTGATCCGTGCGGTCGAAACAATACCCAGCGCGAGGCCCTTTTGTTTCACTTCCTCGCTCAGCAGCGGAAGCGGGTTGGCAAGCCCGCTCGCGCAATCGCCGCGCGTGACGTTCGGCCCGACGCCGAGCACGCCGATCTTGGTTTTTTCGCCCGAATGCATCGCGGTCGCCGTGCCTGCGCTGTCAGGCACCTGGGCATTGGTGTTGTAGGTCTTCACCAATGCGACATTGTCGAATTTTTCGAACGGCAGGACGTATTCCTCGCCCGTCGCCCCGCGCTTTTGCCCGGCATAGATGCGCGCGGCGGTGACCGTGGAGACACCCATGCCATCGCCGATAAACAGGATGACGTTCTTGGCCTTCGCTAGAGCGGGAGCTACCGCCAGGGGCATCGGAGCGCTTGCCAGAGAAGTCCTCGCCTCTGGATTGGTGCACGCAGCAGCAAGTGGCAACGCAGCGCCAGCAATCGCAAGGTGTAGCGTACGGGTGAATTTCATGATCGGTTCCTTCGGAATGTCTCTTGCACTCGCTATCGGTTTTCAATGCGACGGTAAAATGAAAGCTTGGGTTTATTGTTGAAGCGACCAGCGCCACCCGCGCCCTCCGCCCTTCCACCCGGATAGTGTCCCGGTAGGCTCCGGGTGGAAGGGCGGAGGGCGCCGGTGGCCAGGTTACGCAGACTATAAGCAGCGACGCGATCAAAGATCGCGTGAGCGAGGAAGCCGAGCGAGCGGGAGTCGCAAACGGGGCGTAGCCCCAACCGAGCGCCGGCGCCTGAAGCCCAAAAAGACTCAAGCTGGATTTTGTATACTGCTCGCCCTAAGTCTGCGCGCATGATCTCTATTGCTACCTGGAATATCAATTCGGTCCGCCTGCGCCTGCCTCTGGTAGAGCGCTTTCTGAAGGAAGAGGCGCCCGACGTGCTGTGCCTGCAGGAAATCAAATGCCAGGAGCATCAGTTTCCTGCCGAAGCGCTCGCGGCTCTGGGCTACGAGCATCAGGCCGTGCACGGGCAGAAGGGGTATCACGGCGTCGCAACTGTCAGCCGCATCCCGTTGCGCGAATATTCGCGGCATGACTGGCAGGCCAATGGTGAGGCGCGCCATGTCGGGGTGGAGCTGCTTGAGCAGGGGCAGGGCATGCGGCTCGACAATGTCTATGTGCCCGCAGGCGGCGATGTGCCGGACCGCGAAGTGAATACCAAATTCGGGCAGAAGCTCGATTTTCTGGCGCGTATGACCGATTGGGCGAGCGGCATCGACACCCCCACCATGATCGTGGGCGATTTCAATATCGCCCCGCTGGAAAGCGATGTGTGGAGTCACAAGCAGCTGCTCAAGGTCGTTAGCCACACGCCGCTGGAGGTTGAGACGCTGGATCGGTTCAAGTCCGCGCATGGCTGGGTCGATGTCGGACGAGAGTTCATCACTGACCCGGATCGCTATTTCAGCTGGTGGTCCTATCGCTCGCCCGATTGGCGCAAGAACGATCGCGGGCGGCGGCTCGACCATATGTGGGCCAGTCCCGAACTCGCCAAAAACGCAAGCGGGCACCGCATCCTGGAAGGCGCGCGCAGCTGGGAAAAGCCTTCCGATCACATCCCGCTGATCACGGAGTTTGAGCTCTGAGCGGAGCTTCACCTCCGCCTGCGCCTTCTCCGGCACGACGCGCCGCTCAAGCGGTCGATGCGCTGCGTCATGGCTGGCCGCTGGCGTTTGACGGTGGCCCGGTTCTGCTGCCCGTAGAGACGGCGATCTCGCGTGGTGCCAAATCCGATCGCATGCTTATTTCGGCGGCCCGCGCAGCGACGCTCAAGCTTGCCAATCAGCTTGAGGCCGCTGTCCCGCATTCCCCGGTGCTGATCCGGGGCGGCGACCCATTTGACCTCGGCAGTGCATTACCGATTGCCGATCCGGCGCTCGACCTGCGCAACCCGCTAAAAGGTCCATTCCGCGCCGAAACACTCAATTGGGAAGAGGCAGCGACGGCAGCGCTCGAACTGGCGCGCATCGCCGGGATCCTGCCCGCCTTTATGGTCGATCCGGACGATGCGGGCGAAGCGCAGCCTGTCTCCGCCAGCGACCTCTCCGCCTATTCGGAAACCGGCGCGCTGCAGATCGCCACGCGTGCCCGCCTGCCCGTCAGCGCCAGTGAAGACGCGGAGATCGTCGCTTTCCGTTCCAGCGCTGACACGCGCGAACACACTGCGCTGATCATTGGCGAGCAGACCGGCGACAAACAGCCACTCGTGCGGCTCCACTCCGAATGCCTGACGGGCGACATACTCGGCAGTCTCAAATGCGAT
>JBCBDF010000113.1:0-7243 GCA_038529875.1 Pseudomonadota bacterium
CCCAAAACTCGGCCCAGACACAAACATCATAACAATCGAACTCAGCAACACCATGGCCCCGCAGTCACCGCCCACCTGCCCAGCAACCACCGAAGCCTTTCCCCGGTCCAAACCGCGGAGAGGTCCAGGTGAGCCTGTTCACCCAAGACGCGGGCAAGGCGTTCGGCACCTCCCCATTTATGGTGCTTAGCCGCGCAAAATATCCTCGCCAGCCTAACGCTCGGACTGTGTGGGGTGCCTCGCTTACCGATGTCTTCAAGTACGAGGTGGATGGCGACACCTTCCGCTTTGCAGGCAGTTTCGAAATCAACAAGCTGCCCCTGTGGGTGGGCTGGAATCTCTTTACTCTCCCCGGAGATCGCGTAGTCGTCCCCAATCCCAGCGGGCTTCGTATTGGTCGATACCGCGGCACGCCATGCTACGGTACAGCGCCGTCGCTGATGGTTTTCCAGGACGGCCCGACTCCGGTTTCCCCGATCGAATGTGTCCACGCCTTTGAATTCACGCAATCGGCTCTCAGTGAAGCTTGTGGCTTCAGGCGCACGGCCATCGGAACAACCGCTGTGCTAACAGGCGAACTACTCAATGGTGAGGTAGCGGTCACCATTGTCGAAGAGCGAGGGCGCGGTCGTCGCAAGGAACAGATTACTCACCTCGCGGTCCTCGATCCTGACCTGTCTCGGATTGTTGCTTGCGCGCCAGTTGGCCAAGGGACAGCATCCAATCAGTTTCCCGTGGATCGCGATGCGAGCGGCGCAAGCATAGCCTACGTCGCCACGGAAACCGAAATCGTAAAGATGCGTCGCTCATCGTCTCAAGGCACCTTCGAAAGAGTCGACGCAGCGCGTACGAATTTTCGAGGCAGGACAGGAACGACGCCGACCCTGATGGATACTTCGGACGGGCGCCGCTTGTTGATCGTCGTCGACGGTCGGTGCGCCGTCACCAAAGTCTTTACTGGAGAAATTGAGTGCTCAGAGGACAACCGTCCTAGCGAGCTCGTAGTACTCGATCGAGATAACTTGTCAGCGCAACCGCTGCGTGTCCCGCTCCCTGAGATCATCGATACGGTCGAGAACTCTCCGGCGGTGCTGGGCGGAGACATCGTGGTCGCCAACTATTCCGGCTACACGCCAGACGGGATAAAAGACGGGAGCCCCGACTTCGCACGCGGGATTGTCAAATTGCGTTGGACAGGCACTGGATTTGCGCAGGCATGGTTGCGCAACGACCTTCAGATTAGCGGCATACCTACTATCTCGTCTGCTTCGCAAATGGTGTATAGCTCGGGCGCAGAGGCGGATGGCAATACCTATGTCTATGGCCTCGATCTGGCAACCGGCGAGACACGTTACCGCGCGCTTGCCGGACCATCGAAATCAACCTCTGAGCGCTTGAGGGATGGTGTTTTCGATGCCGGAAACAACACCCTTATCAATGACGATGGTTCTGCGATCTTTCCCGCCGGCGAGACGCTTGTGAGAGCACGATAGGCATCGCACCATTCTGTCCGCACCACGAGCGACCGGAAACGGGATTGCAGGCGCTTAAGGGAACGTGGCCCACAGCCAACAATCATTGGGGATCGCAATATGTCTGACAATTCTGCCGACAAACGCAACATACTGATGCTCTGCTCCAACACCGCCACATCACCTGCTACCGGGTGGCCAATCGGCTTTTGGTGGGCAGAACTGACGCATGCATACAAAGTCTTCGAGGAAGCTGGCTATGACGTTACGATCGCCTCGCCCGACGGCGGCGATTTGATGGGAGACAGCTACTCAGACCCCGAAGATCCGAGCGGCTACTCGGCTGATGATGAAATCTCCCTAGCCTTCAAGAAGGACCGGGTAAAAGCGGCGCTGTTAAACTCAACTCCTTCCATGGCAGACCTCGATTTAGGCAGCTTTGACGCCCTTTTCATCGTGGGTGGCCAGGGACCGATGGTGACCATGATCGACGATCATCGGGTGCACAGCGCCTTCGCAGCACAAATGGAGGCGGGCAAAGTCGCTGCCGCCGTATGTCACGGCACATGCATCTTGTTAGAAGCCCGCGGCATGGACGGCGAACTGCTCGTAAAAGACCGCGAATGGACCGGCTTTGCGAATTCGGAAGAAGAGTATTCCGAGCAGGCAGCAGGTCAGAAAATCCAGCCTTTCTGGATAGAAAGCGAAGCGCGCAAAATCTCGGACACTACTTTCACAGTAAAGGATGCTTTGACGGAACACGTGATTGTCGATGGCAATCTAGTGACCGGCCAGCAGCAGGTTTCGAGTGCCGCAGCGGCGCGCGAGGTTGTGGCAATCCTCAGTGGAGATACGCCAGCCGATTGAAGCTGTGATAGCTTGGGGCTGAAGCTGATGTTCCACTTGCTTGGATAAGTGGCTGGCAAGAGCGCGTGGCGGACTCGACCATCTGCGAACACACATTTGCGGGCACCGGATCGGTAATCGGCGGTGGTGCAGTTCGTGCAGTCATGAACCGCGTATCCGCTAGCGGGTCGATTGTGTCAATTCAGCGCCGCGTGGCTAGTTAGGTATATAGGCCCATTTCTTGCGCAAAGCATGCCGGTAGTTCGTCATCCCCATTTGCTATACTTAGCGCATCACCCGCGATGGCGACCATAACCACGTTGGTGCGCTTGCTACATAATGCCGGAGAACTGGATGCCCCGTGAGGATTCGAACCTCAATTGACGGAGTCAGAGTCCGTAGTCTTACCATTAGACGACGGGGCAATCCTGCGCTTTGCGCTGCCAGTTTCAGGCGGCTGCGCGAGAGGAAGCGCGCTCCTAGGTCCACCCGCCATGAAGGTCAAGGCCGTCATTGGCCTATCAGCGGCAGGCCTTCGCCACCAAACCCCGGCCCATCCCGCAGATCGTCCGCGCTGCTTGCCCTAAGCCGCGGCATAAGTTAGCTTTCAAGCTAAGTCCCCGGGCCAACGCGGCGCGGGAGGAGAAGAAAGAGTAAGTTATGGCGGATATGTCTCCGCCGGACAGATACAACAAGGCTGGCAGAAAACAGGGACGCAAGTCCGGCAAAGTAGCCGATTTTCGCTACAAACGCTCCCACCAGCCCACCGACAAGGACACCGCCCCCCAAAGCAGGGGCGGTAACAATTCGTGTGACAATTCCGCCAAGGCATCCAGCGGCAAGGGTGCGCCGCGAGCCAACCGCTCGCATCGCCCAAACGAGGCCTATGCCGCGCTAGACCTCGGCACCAACAATTGTCGCCTGCTGATCGCAAGGCCGTCAGGCAAGGATTTCACAGTCATCGATGCCTTCAGCCGGGTCGTCAAACTCGGCGAAGATCTCGCGCGCACTGGCCGCCTGTCAGATCATGCGATGGACCGGGCGCTGGGCGCGCTATCGATCTGCGCAGACAAATTGCGCCGCCGCAATGTTCGCCTGGCGCGTTCGGTCGCGACCGAGGCATGCCGCAGGGCCGCAAACGGCGCCGATTTCATCGAGCGTGTGCGCGAAGAGACCGGCATCGTGCTCGACATAATCAGCGCCGAGGAAGAGGCGCGGCTGGCCGTTTTGGGCTGCCACATCCTGCTAGAGCAGGGCAATGGCCCCGCGGTGATCTTCGACATCGGCGGCGGCTCAACCGAACTGGTTCTGCTCGAACCCGGTGAGAAGATCCCACGCATTATCGACTGGCAGAGCGTGCCATGGGGTGTGGTCTCTCTGACCGATACGGTCGGACGCGACAGGAATTGTACCGAGGGGCGCGCGGACCGGTATCGCGAAATGCGCCGTGTCGTGACCGAGAGCTTCGCGCCCTTTGCGGAGCGTATCAGCTCAGCGGCACAAAAGGACGACATCAGACTGCTGGGGACCAGTGGAACAGTCACCACCCTAGCCAGCCTGCACCTCGAACTGCCGCATTATGATCGCAAGGCGGTCGATGGATTGATCGTGCCCTCCCATGCGATGCGCGATATCAGCACGCGGCTATCCTCCATGTCGCCGGAGCAGCGCAGCGAATTGCCGTGTATCGGCAATGATCGCGCAGACTTGGTGGTGGCAGGTTGCGCGATCCTGGAGACGATCCTCGACCTATGGCCAGCCAGCCGCCTGGGCGTAGCGGATCGCGGCATTCGCGAAGGGATCTTGCGCAGCCTGATGGCGGCAGAGCGGCAGGCTGAACGCTCAGTTCAAGCCTTGCAGAAATTGCGCGCTGATGACCCTGGCGCTGCTTATGGTCGAAGGGCGCGCTGAAATCATGAGCCGCTCTGGCCGCGACCCTGATCGCCGTATCCGCAAATCAAGAAAACGCACCGCCTCCTCCACCAGGTGGCTGGAGCGGCAGTTGAACGATCCATATGTCAAACAGGCAAAGGCTGACGGCTATCGCAGCCGGGCGGCTTACAAATTGCTGGAACTGGATGATCGGTTCGGATTGATCCGCGGTGCAAAGCGGGTCGTCGACCTCGGCATTGCCCCTGGAGGCTGGAGTCAGGTGGTGCGCAAGCGAGCGCCAAAGGCCGCGATTGTGGGTATCGACCTGCTGCCAACCGAACCGATTGAAGGCGTTGCGATCATGGAAATGGATTTCATGGATGATAGCGCGCCGGCTGCCCTTGAGGCGGAGCTGGATGGGAAGCCCGATTTGGTGATGTCGGACATGGCCGCCAACACTGTTGGCCACAAACAGACCGATCATTTGCGCACAATGGGCCTGGTCGAGGCAGCAGCCTGGTTTGCAGCTGAAAACCTGGAGGAAGGCGGCGCCTTCATCGCCAAGGTTCTGGCCGGAGGCACAGATACGGATCTGCTGAACCTGCTCAAGAAGCACTTCAAGAGCGTCAAACACGCAAAGCCTCCAGCGAGCCGAAAGGGCTCGTCAGAGTGGTATGTGGTTGCTCAGGGGTTCAAGTCCGCGGGTTGAGCGGGCTCGCATTGGAGAGTGACTGGACGCCGCACGTACACTCTGCCGAAGCGGCGACTTATTCCGCCGCTGCTTCGCCTTCGGCCTCGGCAGTGTCCTCGTCGCCTTCTTCACCACTGCCTTCGGCAACAACTTCGACATATTCAGGAACCGGCAGGTTCGAGCCGTAAGTGTTCATGTAGAGCGCGACGGCAGCCCGATCTTCAATCTTGGACAGACCGGCAAAGCTCATCTTGGTGCCGTTGGCAAAAGTGGCTGGACGCTTGAGCCAATCATTCATGCTTTCCCAATCCCAGACACCGCCTTTTTCGGTAAGCGCAGAGCTGTAGGCGAAGCTCGGATTGCCCCCGCCGATCGGCTTACCCATGATGCCGTAAAGGTTAGGGCCAACGCCGTTTGCGCCGCCCTGCTCCATGTTGTGGCATGCCTGACACTTGGCGAAAACAGCCGCACCCTTGTCAGCCGTCGTCTCCGCCATGTTGAGCGCTGCAGCCATCGTCATTTCAACAGGAGCGCCCGCATCCTCAACCACACCTTCGATGGCGTAGCCCAGCGTCTCAGGACGCTCGGGACTATCCGCGTGGAAAAACTTTCCGCTCACAATTGAAAAGCCGAGTCCGATAATGCCTGCGAACAGCACCCAACCGGCGGCGGTGTTAAAACGATCATCCATGGTAAATTGAGAATCCGAAAATGCTTGCCTAGGTCAAAGTCGGCCCGCTCTAATCCCGCATCCCCTTGCGCGCAAGAGCGATCGCAGCATCACGCATTGCAGCAATTGCAAGCAGGCTTGCGGCCCTCGCCCTGCGCCTCTAGCAGGCTTGGCGCTATGCACAGCTTTCCTGCCCCTGCCCTCGCCATCGTCAAAACCATGCAAGCCGCCGCAGCGGCAGAGCCCGGTCGCGCAATCGCGTTCCAAGGGTCGCCCGGGGCAAATTCGCACCGCGCCGCAATGGAGGCCGCGCCCGATCATCTGCCGCTGCCGTGTTTCAGCTTCGAAGACGCGCTGGATGCCGTAAAGGACGGGCGCGCCTCATGCGCGATCATTCCGATCGAGAACTCGCAGCATGGCCGGGTCGCAGACATCCACTTCCTGCTTCCTGAAAGCGGCCTGTCGATTATCGGTGAATACTTCATGCCAATCCATCATGCATTGATGGGCATCGGCACGGGCCCATTCGAGGCCGCTTACAGCCACCCGCAGGCGCTCGGCCAGTCACGCTTTTTCCTGCGCGAGCGCGGGATTGTTCCGCTCAGCTATGCAGATACCGCTGGTGCCGCAGCATTTGTGGCAGAAAAAGGCGATCCGAAATTCAGCGCGATTGCACCCGCCATTGCGGCCGAATTGTACGGCCTTGAGATCATCGAAGAGCATGTCGAAGACAGCGCGGACAATATGACGCGCTTCGTCATTCTGGCTGAGACCCCGCGCGATCCGGCGGTGCTTGAAGGCACACCGGCCATCACGACATTCGTTTTCGAGGTTAAGAACATCCCCGCTGCTCTCTACAAGGCGATGGGCGGATTTGCGACCAATGGGGTCAACATGACCAAGCTGGAAAGCTACCAAAAGGGCACCAGCTTCTCCGCCACTGCATTCTATGCCGACATTATCGGAGCGCCAGGCGATCCGGCGGTCGACCGCGCGCTCGAAGAGCTTGCCTTTCATTCCAAGGAAATACGCATTCTGGGCACGTATGAGCAGGCGCGAACACGCGGCTCAGACAGCTGACGCTTCAAACCCAAAAGAGGTTTGGCGGTATTGGGTTAACTTCGGCGGTTGCACGTGTCGGCGCGCCGTGCCACGAATGCGCTTGCATGACGAGCGTGGCAGGGAGCAATTTGGGACAAATCGAGGCCCCCTTTAACAGCTCTGCTGCCAGCAATGCTCCGTCGAGCTGGCGCGAATTGCGCGGCGACGAAGATATTCAGTTCGAGCAGGTCGAAATTCCCCCAACGCCGCCGCGCGAACCGGGCTGGCTTGACGAAATATTCAGGGCGCTGGCTGATTTTTTCAGTCCGCTCGGCGAGCTTCTGGGAGACTCTTGGCCGATATTGCGCTGGGTCTTGCTCGCGCTGCTGATAGCATCTGTGCTGTTCATCCTCTGGCGTATGTTCGGCCCACTCGCTGGCCTGCGCGCCAAGCCATCCGATGATAGCGACGAGATCGAATGGCAACCCGACCGCGAGCAATCTCTGGCCTTGCTGGAGGATGCCGACAAACTCGCAAGCGATGGGCGCTATGACGAAGCGGTGCACCTGTTGCTCCAGCGCAGCGTTGGGCAAATCGCGTCAGCCCGGCCAGACTGGGTGACGCCATCCAGCACTGCGCGCGAACTCGCCG
>JBCBDF010000114.1:0-7236 GCA_038529875.1 Pseudomonadota bacterium
GGAATGCATAGGCGAGCCCGATCAGCGAGAAGACGCCCATCGTCTCAAGGTCAACATCCCCGGATTCCGCAAGTTTGGGCGGCGCAAGCAATGGATGGTGCCGGCGCAATTGCTGCTCGGTGCGATCCTGGTGACGATGAGCGTGCTTGAGCCAAAGACGCAGCTGGGTTGGTTCTCCCTGCTCGCAGGGATTGGTGCCTTTGCCAGCGCCACGCAGGATATTGCGATCAACGCTTGGCGGATCGATGTGGCGGATGAAGACGCGACGCTAGATATCCTCTCGACCGTGTATCAGATGGGCTATCGGCTGGCTGCGCTGGTTGGCGGTGCGTTTGGCCTGATTATCGCCGCACGGATCGGCTGGCCCGAAACATACATGATTATGGGCGCGATCTTGCTGACTATCGGGTTCGCAGGGCTGTTCGCGCCGGACACCAAGGTCAGCACCGCTAATGGAGACGTGGTGGTCGACGACCACCTGCTCTCCTTGCGCAAGGCGGGCGAGCTGCGCCCTGAAATCCGCACGCGCGCTTTGACAATCGTAGGGCTGCTTTGGGCGGTCGCGATCGGCACCGTGCTGACCTTCATGTATATGTCGCTGACCTACGCGCCGGAAGATCGCCCGAACCCCACGCAATTCACACTGAATTATGGCCCGTGGATCATTGTGGCGACCGTAGTGCTGCCAGCGCTCATCGCGGGATGGCTGTCCTCGCAAAAGCGTGATGGCAAGAACCTGCTGATGGAAGATGCGGCGCCTGCGCAAGGCGGCGGCTTCGCGGTCGATCACCTTTACCGCGCACTGGTGCTGCCACTGGTTGAGTTTGTCGGACGGATGGGCTGGTCGCTGGTGTTGATCCTGTCGCTCGTCCTAACCTACCGCATTTGCGACGCGATCTGGGGCACCTTCGCCTATCCTTTCTATCTGGGCGAGCTGCAATACACCAATGACGAGGTGGCCTTTGCCTCCAAGTTCTTCGGTGTCGGTGCGATCATCGCTGGCCTAGCATTGGGCGGTTACATGCTCACGGTGATCGGTCGGATGATGACGCTGACGATTGGCGCATTGCTCGCCGCGCTCACCAACCTGCTCTATGCCGATTTGGCGATTGGCGGAGCGAACATGCAGGCAGTCAGCGATGCGGTCGGCTTTACCTGGGCGATCAGCCAAGTGCCGGGTATTGGCAGCCCGGAGCTGGCCAAGCTGACCTTCACAATCATGTTTGAAAACCTGGCGATTGGTATCGCCGGGGCCGCCTATGTGGCATGGCTCAGCTCGATCGTGTCCAAGGAATACAGCGCGGTGCAATATGCGCTGCTGTCTTCGCTTACGCTGCTGGTCGGCACGCTTGGGCGCGGCGCGCTGGGCGAGATGATCGAGGATCAGGGCTATTTCGACGTGTTCGTGCTGACCACGCTGATCGGCTTTGTCGCGGTTGCGCTGTGCCTGGCCGAATGGTTCCGCGAGTCTCGCGCGGGCAAGGCGGCCGGGATTGTCACGCCCGAGGCTCACCCGGCGGAGTGATCAGTCCGGAATTTCGTCGTTGAGCCTTAAGGCTTCGCCTGCAAGGTAGAGCGAGCCCGCGATCAGGACGGGCAAGCCATCATCGGGTAATGCCGCAAGGGCGGTAGATAAATCGGGCGCTGAACTTGCATTGGGGCCGAATGCTGCGGCTTCATGATGGTCATGACCGGGAACAGGCACGGTGTTGATGCTGGCTATTGAACCAGCCAGTGGCTCAATCAGTGCCGCTGGATCTTTCGCCTTTAGCATGCCGATGACAAGGTGGAGCATCAGGCCTTCGAATTCGGACGCGAGCGCTTCTCCCGCACTTCGATTGTGGCCTCCATCGAGCCACGTTTCGCGGGTTCCAGTCAGTGGTCCGGGTGACAGCTGCTGCATACGGGCGGGCCATTTTGCGCTCGCGAGGCCAGCCACCATCGCCTCTTCTGCGACTGTAATTGCACTTTGTTCACGGATCATTGCGGCTGCGAGCGCAGCGTTTCGCAATTGATGATCACCGCGTAAGGCGCAGGCGGCTTTGCCAAATTTGAGCTTTTCGCCCGGTTGCATCTCGATCAGTCGCGGTTGTAAATCATTCGCGGTTGCGTGGATCGCGCGGCGCGCTTCATCCGGGTAATCCGCATCCATCGTCACCAAGGGCACACCGCGTTTCGCAATGCCCGCCTTTTCGAACGCGATCCGCGCCATTGGTTCTTTGGGGACGCCGTCCTCTGGTGCGAGTAGAAACCGCTCATGATCGATCCCCAACGCCGCGATTCCGCAGGCGGCGACCGCTTCCGGCTCCAGCACATTGGTCGCATCGAACCGCCCGCCAAGGCCAACCTCGACCACGCACGCGTCCGCTGGCGTAACTGAGAAGGTCAGAAATGCGGCGGCGATTGTGACTTCGAAGAAGCTGGGGGCGAGGTCTTCGCAGGCGTCCAGAACATCTTCGAGTAATGCTGCCAGCGCCTCGTCAGAGATTAGCTCGCCCGCGATCCTGATCCGCTCATTATAGCGCACCAGATGCGGCGAAGTGGTGACGTGGACGCGCTTGCCATCCGCCTCCAGCATCGCGCGCAGGAAGGCGCAGACCGACCCTTTGCCGTTGGTTCCGGCGACATGGAAAACGGGAGGCAGCTTGCGATGCGGATTGCCGAGCCGATCCATCATTGCGCGGATCGTTTCCAAGCCAATCCGCCCTTGCGGGACGCTTAGCTGGCTCAGGCGATCAAGCTGCGCCTGTACGCGCGGATCGTCAGAACGGCCGAAATCCATAGACTATCTCGTCACCCCAACGCAGGCTGGGGTCTCAAGCGGTGAGCACAGCTCCCGTGGCCCTAGATCCCAGCTTTCGCTGGGATGACGCTCCATTCAGGCCGCCTCTTGTGGCTGCAAATAGTCGATCACGTTCGCGAGCGTTGCTTTCAAATCGTGCCGCTTCACCACCATATCGACCATGCCGTGCTTGTGCAGATATTCCGCGCGCTGGAACCCCTCGGGCAGCTGCTCACGAATGGTATCTTGGATCACGCGCTGCCCGGCAAAGCCAATCAGCGAGCCGGGTTCGGCAATGTGAATATCGCCCAGCATCGCATAGCTGGCGGTGACGCCGCCAGTGGTCGGGTCCGTAAGCACGACGATATAGGGTAGGCTAGCCTCTTTCAGGCGGCGGGTCATCACGGTTGCGCGCGGCATTTGCATCAGGCTCAAGATGCCTTCCTGCATGCGCGCGCCGCCTGCTGCCGTCACCACGATATACGGGCATTTGCGGGTCAGCGCGCGCTCTGCCCCGGCGCAAAACGCCATGCCCACGGCCATACCCATGCTGCCACCCATAAAGCTGAAATCCTGCACGCCGACGACTGCGGCATGGCCATCTATCGTGCCGGAACCGACCGAGAACGCATCGTGATGAGGGTTGTTGGCCCGCGCGATCTTGAGCCGATCGGTGTATTTCTTGCTGTCTTTGAATTTGAGCGGATCTTCCTTCACCTGCGGCTGCGGTAGCAAGTCATAACCCTCGTCAAGCAGCAGGTTCAGCCGCGCATCGGCGCTGATCCGGCCATGATGTTCGCACCGGGGGCAGACGGACAGATTGTCCTCATATTCCTGCGCGAACAGCATTTCCTGACAATTGCGGCATTTGACCCACAGATCCTTTTCGGAGCTGCGCTTGTCGCTGAAGCCAAGCGAATTTCTAACGCGGGTAAACCAGTTCATGTGTTGTCCTATCGGGCGCTGTGCACGGCATCGGCCAGCGCAGATGTGTATTCTTTTAGCTTGGCGCGCGCGTCTTTGCCAAATTCGCCGACGATTTCCACCAGCGCTGATCCGACGACGACGCCATCTGCGACTTTGGCGATGGCGCGCGCCTGTTCAGGAGTGCGCACGCCAAAGCCGACGGCGATGGGCAGATCGGTTTGCGCTTTGAGCGCGGCGACCGCTTCCTCAATGCTGGCTTGCGCGGCCTGCTGTTTGCCGGTGATCCCCGCAACGGAGACATAATAGACGAAGCCTTGTGATCCTTCGAGGACGCTAGGTAAGCGCGCTGCATCGGTGGTTGGCGTGGCGAGGCGGATCGGCGCAATGCCAGCCTGGCGTAGGGCGGGGCCGAGCGCTTGGTCTTCTTCTGGCGGAATATCGACGCAAATGACGCCATCGACGCCCGCTTCGGCAGCAGACTTTGCGAACCATTCCGGTCCGCGCCGGATTATCGGATTGGCATATCCCATCAACACCAGCGGCACGTCCGGGTGACGCGCGCGAAAGTCGCTCGCGATTTGTAGCACATCGGCAGTGGTTGTGCCCGCACCAAGGCTGCGCAGGTTTGCGCTTTGGATCGCGGGGCCATCGGCCATCGGATCGGTGAAGGGCATGCCCAATTCGATCACATCCGCTCCGCCCGCGACGAGCGCATCGAGATTGGCCGCTGTGTCGCCATCGCCAGCGGTGATAAACGCGACGAAGGCCGGGTGGGGCTTGGAGAAGGTTGATTGGAGGCGGGTCATCTGCTTGCATCCAGATCGAGCGGTTTGCGCTCCGGCAGACTTATGCCGCACCACGGACAGAAGCTGATCGAAATGACTCCGCCTCCGGCCTCGTTGAGAATAATCAAGCCGTAACTCCCATCTCGTGCAGTGCGATGAATCATGCAGTCGGGGCAGTCGAAACGATCGGGATGAATCTCACAAGTAGACTCAGCATGATACTGCATCATTTCGCAGCAATGTTTCAAATCTCCACTCCCAGCTTTTCTATCTCTTCGTCACCCCGGCCCACGAGCCGGGGTCCAGCTGTCTTTTGTGCCGAGAGAAAAGAAGCGGGATCCCGGATCAAGCCCGGGATGACGTCGGTTTGGGAGAAAACCTTCACATCTCCACTCCCAGCTTTTCAGCCACGGTGAAGATGTCCTTATCGCCGCGTCCGCACAGGTTCATCAGGATGATCTCATCCTCGCTCATCTTTTTCGCGCGGTCGGCGACAGCGGCGAGGGCGTGGGACGGCTCTAGCGCGGGGATAATCCCCTCGGTGCGGCACAGCAGCTGGAAGCCATCCAGCGCCTCATTGTCGGTCACGGCGGTGTATTCGACCCGGCCGCTTTCTTTCAGCCATGCGTGTTCGGGACCGATACCGGGATAGTCGAGGCCTGCCGAAATCGAGTGGCCTTCGGTGATCTGGCCATCCTCATCCTGAAGCAGATAGGTCTTGTTGCCGTGCAGCACACCGGGCGATCCGCCCAGCAGGCTGGCGGCGTGTTCATCGCCGTCTAAGCCATGTCCCGCCGCCTCAACGCCCAACATCGCCACATCGGTATCGTCCAAGAACGGGTGGAAAAGGCCCAGCGCATTTGATCCGCCGCCAATGCAGGCGACCAGCAAATCGGGCAGGCGGCCAACACGGTCCAGCATTTGCGCGCGCGCCTCTGCGCCGATCACGCTTTGGAAATTGCGGACCATTTCAGGGTAGGGGTGCGGGCCCGCCGCCGTGCCGATAATGTAGAACGTGTCATGCACATTCGCGACCCAATCGCGCAGCCCCTCATTCATAGCGTCTTTCAGGGTCGCGCCGCCGCTGGTGACGGGGATAACTTCTGCGCCGAGGAGCTTCATGCGGAAGACATTGGGCGATTGCCGCTTCACGTCCTCTGCCCCCATATAGATCACGCAAGGCAGGCCAAAGCGTGCGCACACTGTGGCGGTTGCAACACCGTGCTGCCCCGCGCCGGTTTCGGCGATAATGCGGGTCTTGCCCATACGCCGCGCGAGCAGGATCTGCCCGATGCAATTGTTGATCTTGTGCGCGCCGGTGTGATTGAGCTCGTCGCGCTTGAACCACACCTGCGCACCTCCGAGAGCCTCCGTCAAGCGTTCGGCAAAATAGAGCGGGGAAGGCCGCCCGACATAATGCTTCATCAGGTCGTCGAATTCCGCCGCGAATGCCGGGTCGGCCTGCGCTGCTCGATACTCACGCTCCAGATCAAGGATCAGCGGCATCAGCGTTTCGGCGACATAACGTCCGCCAAAATCGCCAAAATGCCCGCGATCATCGGGCTGCGTGCGAAAGGAATTGGGTGAGTTCATTTTTTCATCATTGCCGTTCGTGTCGAGCGAAGTCGAGACACATTTGAAGCTACCGCCTCTCGACTGCGCTCGAGGCGAACGGAAGCAGAATTATGTAGAGCGCGCCGCTTTGCAGAAGGCCGCGATCTTGTCCACGTCCTTCACGCCCGGCTCGCTCTCTACGCCAGAAGACGTGTCGACCAGATCGGTTCCTGTAGAGCGGATCGCGTCGGCCACATTGTCCGGCGTCAATCCGCCCGCAAGGCCCCACGGAACCTGATGCTGATGGCCCTGGAGCAATTCCCAGCGGAAGGTCTCGCCATTGCCGCCGGGCAGCGCCTTTGCCGGGGCATCGAACAGGAAGCGGTCGATCTTGCCGACATATTTCTGCGCGCGTTCCAGAGTGCCCGCGTCTTTCAGACCCAGCGCTTTCCAAACCTCGATCCCGACTTTTTCGCGCACGAGACCGGTCCATTCGGGGGTTTCGCCGCCGTGAAACTGGATCACATCCGGCTTGATCTGCGCGATTGCGTTACCCGTGGCGGTGACATCGGCGTTGACGGTCAGCAGCACCGCCTTGACGGTGCTGGGAATGAGTACGCGCAGACGCACTGCGTCGGCCAAAGACACATGGCGCGGGCTCTTCTCGAAATGGACGAGGCCGATGTGAGTCGCTCCCCCCCCAACAGCGGCCTCGACAGCCTCAGGAGTACTTAACCCACAAATCTTGATTCCTCGGTCGGACATCAGCGAGCTATTACGAGGTTCATCGTCGAAGTGGAAGCGTTAGAAGGCATCAAGGGATTCTAGACCATTGCACTATGACGATCAAAATGTCCGTTAGTATTTGGCTTTTAAAATCAACGATATCTTAATGTGAGAGCCATAATTCGCGCCCAGTTGGGAATTTCGATTAGGGGGTAAGACTATGAATTGGGTCGCAGGTTCCGCGCTGGTCGCGGTCGGTGCTGGGCTTTTTTGGATGTTCGTGGAGCAGGCACCGGCTGATGTGTACGATATGCCCGTCAATCAAGCATACGCGCTGCTCAAAGACGCCGACCTTGACGCGGGCTATGTCAAACTGAAGACAGGTGGTTCTGAACGGACCAGCACTACTTCGGGTTTCGGCGGGGATCGAGCGGTCTGGTGGCCCAGGTTCAGGGTCAGCCC
>JBCBDF010000115.1:0-7220 GCA_038529875.1 Pseudomonadota bacterium
AGCCAAGATAGCGGTCGCGTAAAACACAACGCGTCAATCCCTCAACAAACCCCATACCGGCGCATGATCACTGGCCTTTTCTCGCCCGCGATGCTCCTTATCCACACCGACCGACACCAGGCGATCCGCCAATTCGGGCGAAAGCAGAATGTGATCGATGCGAAAGCCGTGATCTCGCTGCCACGCGCCCGCCTGGTAGTCCCAATAGGTCCACACCCCGCCGCGCGGGTTGAGCGTGCGCATTGCATCGGTCCAGCCATCGGCAAGCAGGCTTGAATAGGCTGCGCGCGATTCCGGCCGCATCAGCGCATCATTCGCCATCGCTTTTACGGCATAGACATCATCGTCTTCGGGGATGACGTTGTAATCGCCCAGCACGGCGGCGGGCACTTCCTCGGCCCAGATTTCCGCCATGCGTGCGCGCAATTTTTCCATCCAGGCGATTTTGTAGACGAATTTGGGCCCCGGCTGCGGATTGCCATTGGGCAGATAGATGCAGACGATCCGGGTCGCGCCGCCATCCTTGTCGATGATATCCGCCTCGAGATAGCGCGACTGCTCGCCTTCGCCCTCTTTCGGGCCATCGATGCCGAGAGCGCGATGGAGCTCCTTGGGAGGCTATATCGAGGGCTTGCCATCGGTCAGGATCGCAACCCCGTTAAAGCTTTTCTGACCGTGCCAGATCGCATGATAGCCGAGCTCTTCGAACTCATCGGCTGGAAAGCCTTCATCCTGGCTCTTGATCTCTTGCAGGCAAGCGACCGATGGCCGCGTTTCCGCGAGCCATTCCTTCAGACGCGGCAGGCGCGCCTTGATACCGTTGATGTTGTAAGTCGCGATTTTCATCGAACTCACCCTCCTCCGTTCGGGCTGAGCCTGTCGAAGCCCTTACTTGCTGATTCTAGAGAGGCGCTAGTAGAAAGTGCAGCCCTTCGACAAGCTCAGGGCGAACGGTTCGGGATAACTCCTAAATCCCGAAGCTGGATCCGCAGCCGCAACCCGCCGCCGCATTGGGATTTTCGACCCGGAAAGCCGCGCCGCCCAATGATTCGACAAAATCGACTACGCTGCCACCGACCAGGTCGAGGCTGACGGGGTCGACCACCAGCCGCACGCCATCGGTCTCGCTGACGCTGTCATCGCCATCGGGGCCATCGGCCAGGTCGAATTTGTATTGAAAGCCGGAGCAGCCGCCACCCTCGACCGACAGCCGCAGGATCGCAGGCTTGGTCTGCTTTTCCGCGATCAGCGCAACGCGCTTGGCAGCGGCGGGGGTCAATGTGAGCGTTTCAGCCATGACTATGATTTAGGGTGCGTGCAGCGATTGCTCAAGCCTTATGGCCAACTCGCACTTATCCGGTCTGAATATAAGTGCGCAGCGCCTCGGCCTCGTGCTCGATCTCGTCGATCTTGCTTTTCACCAAATCGCCGATCGAGATGAAGGCGCACAGCGCACCATTGTCGACCACCGGGAAATGGCGGAACCGCCTGCGCGTCATCAGGGCCAGCGCATCGTCGATCTTGGTCGATGCTTCGACGGTCACGGCCGGTGACGTCATGATGACACCAACGGTCTTGTCGAGACAGGCCGCACCTTCCTGGGCCAAGCGATAGATCACGTCGCGCTCAGATAGGATGCCGACCACTTTGCCCGAATCAAGCACTGGCAAGGCGCCGATCCGTTTGCCCGCCAACATCGATACCGCCTCCCGAACGGGGGTGCTTACATCGCAGGTGATAATGTCCGTTGCCGAACGGTGGGCGATGATTTTGGCGATGGTCATATTGCGGGCCTCCTCTGACAGCTTGCAAAATATGCCACCTGTCTGGCGAAAAAGCGAATCCGCGCCTTTGCCTAAGGAGAAGGGGCCTCATGCAACGCGCAGTTGGGCGCGCCTCTGCCAGCAAACCCATTGCAACCATGCGGGCGCAGGCGCATTGAAGGAAGATGGTCAACAAATCCCCGCTCGACGATCCAGAGAACGCTGCGCATGCGTGGGCGCGATATCGCCGCATCATGCGTTTGCTTATGGGGGTGACGGTCGGTGTCGTGCTGATCGCGCTCGCTATCCTGTACAAATTCAACGGCGCGATCTCGGTGCATTTCTACATCGCGGTGGCGCTGGGGATCAGCTTTACGATGCTGCTGGGAGGCGGATTGATGGGGCTGGTGTTCCTGTCGAACGGTACTGGTCATGACGAATCGGTCGACAATCGCCTGCCCGATCCGGACGAGCTGTGGGGCAGGAAAGACGACGATTGAGTTTTGGGATTGACGCCTGAGACTGGCGATATTTGCCGCGTTATTCGCCGCTAGGCGTTCTCAGCCTGAAATCTTCGACTGGGACCCCGCCCACGAGGTGCTCCTGTATGATCCGCTCCAGCACCGCCGGGGAGCAGGAGTGATACCAGACCCCATCCGGCCAAACGACCGCAATTGGCCCGCGCGCGCAAATCTGTAGGCAATCGGCCTTGGTCCGCTGAATTCCGCCGCCTGCGCCGCGCGGATGATCGGCAGTGCGCTTCGGCCCGATCAGACCCAATTCCTTCAATCGGTTCTTGAGATAGGTCCACGACTCTGCACCCGCTTCGGGTGAGCAGCATTTCTGCTTTTCGCTGAGCGCGCACAGGAAGATGTGGCGCTCGGTCTGCGCGCCGTACTTCTTGGCCAGCGCGGTTTGCGCGGCCAGTAGACTCGTTTCGGTCATTGGCTGTCGCGTACCACCTCAACTTCTTGAACCAGCCATTGGTCAAGCCAGTCGAACACCGTGTTGTGCCATTGCAGCGAGTTCTCTGCGCCGAGCACCCAGTGATTCTCATCCGGGAAAACGAGGAGCTGCGACGGAATGTTCCGCTCTTGCAGGGCGGTGAAGCTTTGCAGGCCCTGGGTGTAAGGCACGCGGAAATCGCGCTCGCCGGCGATCACGAGCATGGGCGTTTTCCATTTATCGACGTGATTGACCGGGTTCCAGCGTTCATAGGTTTCGCGCGCGTCGCTGTATGATCCGCCGAAATCCCAGCGTGGGAACCACAATTCCTCGGTCGAATAGTAAAAGCTGCGCATGTCGAACAATCCGTCATGCTGGACGAGACAGCTAAAGCCATCGGGCCAATTGCCCGCGATCCAATTGACCATATATCCGCCATAGCTCGCGCCCATTGCGCAGGCGTTGCCGCCGTCGATCTGGCGGTCGATGTTGAGCGCGGCGGCGAGACCAAGCTGTAAGTCGATCAGGGGTTTGCCGCCCCAATCCTGGTTGATCGCATCCATGAACTCCTGTCCGTAGCCAGCCGATCCGTGGAAATCGACCGAGATCACTGCATAGCCCTGGCTGGCGACCACGCGTGGGTTCCACCGGCTCGACCAGCCATCGCGAAAACTGCCTTGCGGGCCGCCATGGATGTAGAGGATTGCGGGGATTGGTCCGGTCTGATTCTCAAGCCGGGTGATTTGGCCCCATACTGTGTTACCTTCGGCGCCAGGAAAGCTGAAACGGGTGGTGACGGTCGATGCCATTGTGCCCATGCGGGTCATCGCGACATCGGTCAGCGGACGCGCCTGTGTGTATCCGTCGGACAGATATAGCTCGCTGGGCGCACCGATCGAATCCCGGGTGAACAGCAGGCGGTTTCCCGCAATTGGCGTGACATTGCCAATATGCGCTTCATTCCCGGCCATCAGATCCAGGCGTTCTACCGCACCGCTTTCCGGGTCGATGCGGAACACCGGTGTGTCGAGCACGTCGGCGGCAGTCGCCAGAATCGCGCTGCCATCGGCGGTCCACGACAATCCGCCAAAGCTGCGGTCGAAATCCTGCGTCAGCGCGCGGGTCTCGCCGGTTTCGAGGTCGCGCAGATGCACCACCATTCGGTCGGATTCGTAGCCGGGGCGTTCCATCGCAAGATAAGCGAGATATTTGCCGTCGGGCGACGGGGCCGGGCCGGTATCGACCGCTGTGTTGCTCGCTGTCAGTTCAACCGGGGCCGAGCCAGACAGGTCGGAGAAATAGATGTCGAGATCGGTCGAGGTTGGCTCTTCACGGCCTGTCTCGCGGCCGACAAAGAACACGCCCTTGCCATCCGCAGCCCATGCTATGTCCTCGCCGCCGCCGAAGGGCATGGTGGGCGTATTGGCTATGAGCCCAGTTTCCGGGTCGATGCCATCGAGAGCTGTGCCATTGGCGTCGATGATTTCATCAACGATATCATAGACAAAGGTTCGGTTGAAGAAGCCCGGTTTGACCCACTGATCCCAATGGCGGAAGAAGCCAGCATCGTATTCGTAGAGCCTTCCGGTGCCCGCTATGGCATCAGAATTCTCAGGTAACTCACAGCGCAAGCTCGCACAGTCGCGGGGGATATTCGCCCAGACTGCGATCTTATCTTCGCGTGGAGAAAGTTTGAAGCCGTCTGGCGCGACTTTGAATGTCGATATCAGCTTGTTTTCGCTCAGTGATCCGTCACTGTTGACGAAAGCGCTGTAGATTTGGGTGTCGGCAATAGATTCCGTATGCGCGGCATCTGCATCACTGGCGATATAGAAGACTAAACCGGACGCCCCCCATTGCAATGAATGCGCGCCTTCGAATTCCATCTGCAATTCGCGCGGCGGCAATTCCGGCTCTTCCAAGTTGATCAGGTAATATTTGCCAGATCGTTCGAGCGTATCGGGGTCTGTTTCAGTCACCCTGTAGATCGCGCGCTTCCCGTCAGTCGTGACGGTCGGTCCGCCAAGGCGCGGCGTCGTAATCAGGTCGAGCGCCGACATAGGGGCGGTCTCGACCCCAGGAATATCGGTTGCGTGATCGTCGGCTGCGAGCGGTGAAGCGGAAATCAGGGCGGCGGTGAGCGCAGCGAAGGCTGCGCGTTTCGACATGAGCGTTTTCATGCCAGCACGCCTAACAATTGGCTTTACTCGTGGCTAGAGGTTCACGCGCCGATGCGCACGGCTTGAAAATTTAGCCGCGCTTGCCCGCAATCCGGGCGATCTCGGCCTGCACCAATTTCTCGACAATGCCCGGCAGGTTCTTGTCGAGCCATTCGGCCAGCATCGGGCGCAGCATTTCGCGGGTCAACCCCTCAAGCGAGGTCTCGCCCGAGCGCACGATTTGCGGCGGCACGCCCGGTTCGGCCAGCATGGCGAGCGCTTCGAGATTTTCGCGCATCGCGCCGCGCACGGCATCGTTGGTCAACTGAGGGTCTGCGGCCGCATCAAGGTTCGTTTCTGCCTCTTGCTCACCCTCGTCATCTTCGACGAACTCCATCTCGGCCAGGTCGAGCACATGCTCTTCCGTCTCGTCCTCTGCGGGCTGGGGCGTGAATGCAGTAACCGGCTGAGTATCCGCTTGCTCGGCCTCTTCCACGCGACGACGACGCGCTTCAAGCGCGCCCTCGCGATTGTCGCGAGCGATCACTTTCTTGATCGACTCAAGAATTTCCTCAACTGACGCTTCGCTATCTTGTGCCATGCGGAGCTCGCTTCCAACCTTTTCTTAACCACGAATGAGGGGAAGTTACCGCTAGTTAGCTTCGCCCGGTTCCAATGTCGGCCCAATTTTCGCGTCAGCGGCGGGAATGTCAACGGTTGTCGTTGAGTTAGGCGCAGCATCTTTGTCGCGTCCGAAATCCCAGAAGCGGCCCATGCTGCGCTTGTAATTGACCTCCGGGTCATACAGCGGCCCGCCGGTATCGAGATTGAGATCGCGCGCTTCGGCCCTACCCATCAACGCCAGCAGGGTGAAACCAGCGACATAGGCGTTGCGCCGTGCGGTCACGAGTTGTGCGCGGGCCTGTAGCAATTCTTGCTCGGCATTCAGCACATCGAGGATCGAGCGGTTGCCGATCGAATTCTCCGCACGAACGCCTTCCAGGCTGAGTTCGGCGGCTTCCACCGCGGTTTGCGAACTTTCAATCACGGCATTGGCAGCTTGCCAGTTGGAATAGGTCGCTCTGGTTTCCGCAATGGTACTGCGTTCGGATGCGATAACGTCTTCCAGCGCGGAGGATTCGCGCGCACCGGCCTGACGCTGGCGAGCGGCAGTAAGCCCGCCCTGGAAAATCGGGACCGTCAGGCGCACGCCGACATTGGCGGTCGTCTCGCTCTGCGCGAAATCCTGGGCAATTGGCCCCCCAAGAGTGCCGAAGAAATCGCTATAATCGGCATTGGCGAACACGCCCAGTGTTGGCAGGTGCCCTGCCCCGGCCGCTTTGGTGTCGAACCCTGCGGCCTGCGCGCGCTCCTTGGCCGCGATCAGGTTGGGGTTGTTTTCAAGCGAAGAGACGATCGCCTCGCCGACGGTCTCCGGCAGGCCGGGTAACGGCGGTGGCGCTTGCAATTCACCAGGGGCCTTGCCGACGATTTGGATATAGGTTTCGCGCGCAGCGATCAGATCAGCCTCTGCCAGGCGCAGATTGCCTTGTGCCACGGCAAGTCGCGATTGCGATTGCGCAACGTCGGTGCGGGTCAGGTCGCCAATCTCGAACCGGTCAGTGGTAGCCTCGAGATTGACGTTTAGCACCTGGACCTGATTGGCAGAGAGCGCGGCAAGCGATTCTGTGCGCAGAACGTCCATATAGGCGGCGACGGTCTGGCTGAAGACAGCGCTTTCGCTGTTGCGCAGGCTCGCTCGCCCGGCGGCGACGCGTTCCTTCGCTGCGCGGACAGAGTTTCTGACCGCTCCGCCCGAGTAGACTGGAACCAGCAAAGCGGCATTCACACCAAGATTGCGTTCTGGCGCGGTGAAGCTGTTCACCGATCGCCGCACAAACTCGATATGCGTGGCGGTGACATCGACCGTGGGCAGCCCCTGCGCTCTGTTGATCGGCACATCCTCGTCGGTGGCGCGTTGATTGGCGCGCGCGCCCTGCAGGGTGGGGTTAGTGTTGTACACCGCGACCAGCGCATCGCGCAGCGTCTCCGCAGAGGCGGGCACAGCCGTGCCTGCTACAGCAAAAGCGGCGGCCAGGCTGATCATCGATCCGGTGGGGCGGAACGCGCGTGACATCTCTTAGAAGCTCCAGCTTTTGGCTTGCTCGAACTCGGGCAAGACGGGAATGCCTATATCCGCGATCGATTGCAGCGGGGCTGAACCGGCTACCTTGCGGCCAATGGCCAAGCGGGTGATGCCTTGATCGACTAGGCCGGTGACGATCCGGCCGTTTTCTTCGAGGCGCTTGGCAAGCTTGCCCGGCAAATGCTCGATTGCGCCGTCGACGACGAT
>JBCBDF010000116.1:0-7185 GCA_038529875.1 Pseudomonadota bacterium
TGTGTGGTCTCGCCCCTCTAACGCTGCCATGGCTGCGCTGTCAGCCCCCTTGATGCTGCTTTCCGCTTGCGGCGAGGCCCCGCCCGCAGTGCCGCCGCCCCTGAGCGAGGCGGCATTGGCTGCGGTGACGGAGAATGCAGCCGCGCCGCGCGAGCAATTGGCGCGCGAGATCGACGATTTGTTCAATGCAGAGGGCTTGGGTGAGACCCGCGCTGTCGTGGTCATGGCCGATGGTGAATTGGCGGCGGAACGCTATGCCGATAGCTATGATGCCGAGACCCGCCATATCAGCTGGTCCATGGCCAAGACCGTCACCGCGGTCATGGTAGGCATGCTGGTTGCCGATGGCCGGTTGCGGCTGGATGAGGCAGCGCCTGTGCCTATGTGGCAGCGACGCGGCGACCCGCGCGCCGAAATCACCCTGCGCCATTTGCTGCAAATGCGCAGCGGCCTGCGTCATACCGAAGCGGGAGATCCGCCTTATGACTCTTCCGAGGTGCGGATGCTGTTCCTCGATGGGCGCGACGACATGGCGCGCTGGGCGAAGGAGCAGCCGCTGGAGGCTGAGCCGGGCGAGAAATTCGAATATTCGTCGAACACGACCGTAATCCTGGCCGACATTGCCGCCCGCGCGCTGACTGACAGCGATGATCCCGATGCGCGGCGCAAGGCAGTAAGCGAATATCTGCAAGAGCGGCTGTTTGAGCCGCTAGGCATGGATTCAATGATGCTTGAATTCGATGCCTCAGGCACCTTGATCGGCGGCAGCCTGATGCATGCAAGCGCGCGCGACTGGGCCAAGTTTGGCGAGTTTCTTCGCAAGAAAGGTCGCGCACCCGGCGGCGAGCAATTGGTGCCAAGCCGTTATGTAGAGGCGATGGTGCAGCCCAGCCCGGCTTCCGCGCATTACGGTCTGCAAACCTGGCTCAACCGGCCAATGGGAGAGGCGGGGTCTGGCTTCCCGCACCCACTGTTCCCCGACCGCGCGCCAGCCAGCCTGTTTTCGCTGATCGGTCATATGGGCCAATATGTTCTCGTCTCCCCCGAACAGCGCGTGACAGTAGTGCGGCTGGGCCATTCAACCTCGGAGGAGCGACCACCCATGCTGCAACAGGCGGCGGATGTGCTGGCGCTCTATCCGGTGCGCTGAACCTTAGTGATCTCTCGCGAAAGCAGGAGAAGGGCCGTTTGTCGAGTACCGTAGCCACCCACGCCCTCCACCCTTCCACCCGGATGATATCCCGGTCGGCTCCGAGTGGAAGGGTGGAGGGCGCGGGCGGCTCGGCCCTCTAGAACCTAAAGATAGAACACTCCCTCAACCACGGTAACGCATGGCCCACCAAGCCAGACCCGGTCACCGTCCAGTCTGCAGGTCAGATCCCCGCCGCGCTCTGACGCCTGATGCGCGGTAAAGCTATTGCGCCCCAACCGCTCTGCCCAGAATGGCGTGAGCGCCGCGTGAGCGGAGCCGGTGACGCTGTCTTCGTCGACACCCGCGCCGGGCACAAAAACCCGGCTGACTATGTCGGTATTGTCTCCGGGGGCCGTGCAGTCGAACTGATCGACGCCAAGCTCACCCAGCGCCCTCAGGTCCGGGTCTAGCGCACGGATCTGCGCTTCGTTCTCAAACAGGAAGATGTTGTAGAGCGTATCGTTGCGATGGACGAGGACCGCATCAGCGCCGAGCAGCTTGACCGCTTCGGGGTGCGGGCGGGGCTCGGTTTTAATCGCAGGCAACGCGACTTCATAGCCATCGCCAGCGCGCTGGACCTCCAGAATCCCCGATTGGCGCGTGCGGAAGGTCACACGGTCACGGTCCTTCCCCCATTCATGATGCGACAGGAGCACGTGCCCGCTCGCCAAAGTCGCATGGCCGCATAGCGCAATCTCATAGGTCGGCGTGCACCAGCGCAATTCCCAATCGGCGCCCCCGTTCTCTGGACCCGTCTCGTCTTTCACAACGAAGGCTGTCTCAGCGAACATATTCTCACCGCCAATCTTGACCAGCACTTCGTCGGGCAGCCACTCATCCAGCACCATCACCGCCGCCTGATTGCCGCCGAATGCACGGTCCGAAAACGCATCGACATGCCAATAGGAGACGGTCTGCATTACTCTTTCTCCAGTTTGTCGAACTCGTCACTCTCCACCAGCGGGTTGCCCGGCTCGTCAACGTGCCCCTCGGGATCGATGTGGATCAGTAGCTCAAGACGCGGAAAATGGCGCAGCATTTCCTCTTCCACCCGCTCAATAATTTCATGCGACTGGGCGACCGTCATGCTGCCCGGCATGTCGACATGGAATTGCACGAATTCGCGGCTGCCGCTGGTGCGGGTGCGCAGATCATGCAGGCTGGCGAGCTCAGGGAATTGCGAGGCGATTTCGACCAGTTGCAGGCGCTTTTTTTCCGGCCATTCATGGTCCATCAAATGATCAATCGCGCGGCGTGCGGCGTTCCATGCGCCCCATAACAACCACCCGGCGATGGCTAGGCCGAACAGCGGGTCTGCCCCGGTCAGGCCGGCATATTGATCGAGCGCGAGCGCAGCGATGACCGCGAGATTGAGAAACAGGTCGGATTGGTAATGCACATGGTCGGCTTCGATCGCGACCGACTGTGTCCGTGCGATGACATGGCGCTGCCATGCGAGCAGCGCGAAGGTGGCCACGATAGCGATGAGCGAAACCAAGATCCCTTCGTCGGCAGAGGCTGTCTCGCGTCCTTCAATTAAATGCGTAATGGCGCGAAACCCGATGGCGGATGCGGACAGCGCGATCAGGATCACTTGGAACATCGCGGCCAGCGATTCTGCCTTGCCGTGGCCAAAGCGGTGGTTCGCATCCGGCGGCTGAGCTGCAACCCAGACCCCGATCAGGGTGGCGATGGATGCCACTAGGTCTAGCGTCGTATCGGCCAGGCTACCGAGCATCGCGGTAGAGCCCGTGCGCCAGGTCGCCCAGATTTTCAGCGCTGCCAGGAACAGCGCCGTCGCAATCGACGCGAGAGCCGCACTGCGCGTGAGGCGGGAAATATCACTCACGGATAGAGAAGCGCATCCGACCAACCGCCATCTTCGGTGCGAGAGAACTGGCGGCGGTCATGCAGGCGATTGGCCCGGTCGAGCCAGAATTCGATCCGTTGCGGTACTAAGGTAAAACCCGTCCAATGCGGCGGGCGCGGAACCTTGCCCTCCGCCTCATATTGCGCGCGCAACTGCTCCACCCGGTCGATATAGATCTCGCGGCCCGGCAAAGGGCGCGATTGGTCGCTGGCCGCAGAACCAACCTGGCTCTTGAACGGGCGCGAGTGGAAATAGGCATCGGCGCGCCCGGGCGTGACCTCATAGAGCGGACCTTCGATGCGGATTTGGCGGCGCAGGCTCTTCCAATGAAACAGCATGCTGGCCTGCATGTTGGCGCGGATTTCCCCGCCCTTGCGGCTTTCGGAATTGGTGTAGAATGTAAAACCGCCTCCGCCAATTTCAGCGGGCGCATCATTCGGCCCATGCTCTTTCAACAACACCATGCGCACCGACGGCGCACCAGCGGGCGTGGCGGTTGCGACCGCTACTGCGTTGGGATCGTTCGGCTCGTTCGTTTTCGCGAGCGCAAACCACTCATCAAACAGGGCGAAAGGATCGGCTCCTGCCGGAATTTCACTGGCTGCCAATTGGGTCGCATCAAGGCTCGTATCGGTCATGCCTGGCTATTTAGGCGCGTGCGCAGCGGGAGGGAAGGGAGCGGCAGTCTTAGGTCGGTATTTTAATCGCACAAACGATAACGGCCCAGCCTCCAGACGGAGACCGGGCCGAAACCACTAAACTGTTTTTGCAATTACGGGCTGACTGGATCGTCGTCGCCGTCAGCAATCGCGAAGACTGCGATTGCGGCAATACCAGCCACCAGAGCAAGTGCGATGATGCTGCCGCTGCCTTCGAGTTCGCTTTCGCCCTCAACAGGTGCGATCACTGGAGCGGCAACCTGAGCCATGACTGGCGCGGTTGCGAGGCCAAGCACTGCGGCGCTTGCGATAATCTTAGTACGGATCATGATGTGAATCTCTTTCTGCGATTAAGATCTGAAGGTCTAGACCAACAAACGTAACAATAAAATGAATTTCGCCAATTTTTTTCGCCCCTAAGCTCCGTTCATCGTATGGCAAGCACCAGTTGATGGGTTTAAAGGAGTGCTCCAAAGCGTCGGCGCAATTGACCGATGCGACCTTCAGGCCGCTAACCAAAGCAGAAAAAGCACCGCCATCGCGCTTGCGCTGGCGCGCTGTTGCACTTAGCTAACACGCTATGGCGGACCCCTACAGTACTCTTGGCGTGGCGCGCACAGCCTCTGAGAAAGAGATCAAGAGCGCCTATCGCAAGCTCGCCAAAGAGCTTCACCCCGATCGCAACAAAGACAATCCCAAAGCTGCAGAACGCTTTTCGGATGCAACCAAGGCCTACGATCTGCTGTCGGACGCCGAGAAACGCGGGCAATTCGATCGCGGCGAGATCGATACGGAAGGCAATCCGACCAATCCCTTTGGCGGATTTGGCGGCGGCCCCGGCGGGGCGGGTGGTTTCGGCGGGGGCGGTGCCAGACAGCGTTACAGCGCCGATGACTTCGGTGGTTTCACCCCTGACGATATGGATTTAGGCGACCTGTTCGAGGGTTTGTTCGGTGGCGGGAAGCCGCGCGGCGGGGCCAGTGGCAGGCGCGGCTTTGGCCAGCGCCCCCCTCCTCCGCCCAAGAAAGGCGCCGACATCCAGTATCGGCTGGCCGTGCCCTTTGTTGATGCAGCCGCAGGCCGCGATCAGCGCATAACCCTGGCCGATGGCAAGACGATTGATCTCAAGCTGCCCGCCGGCGTGGAAGATGGCACGCAGATGCGCCTCAAAGGCAAGGGGCACAAGGGGCCGGGCGGCTATGGAGACGGCCTGGTAATCGTCGAGGTCGGCAGCCACCCGTTCTTCCGCCGCGACGGCGACAATATCCGCATGGATTTACCGATCACCCTCGACGAGGCGGTGCGCGGCGCGAAGGTCAAATGCCCGACAGTCGATGGTCCGGTGATGCTGACCATCAAGCCGGGCACCAATGGTGGCACGGTCATGCGGCTGGGCGGCAAGGGCTGGACCAGGAAAGGTGGAAAGCGCGGTGCGCAATTGGTCACGCTCGAAATCCAACTACCCGAAGATCTCGATGACCTGGATGAGCGGATTAAGGATTGGAGCGATCCTGCCAAGCCTCGCGAAAAATTCGGGCTTTAGGGGCTGAGGCGGTCTGAGCTATGGGCGTGCCACATGACTTTCCTGATCGAGCAACGCGCGAAGTGCGCTCACTTTCCCCGGAAGCACGCCGCCGCGCGGCAATCGAGAAACGGCAAGGCCTGCTGGGCTACTCCGACGCGTCGGCGGATATGCGCGAGAGAATGCTCGCAAAACTGGGCCCCGGTACGCGCGCCTTTGAAGTTATAAAGCGCGCCGCGATTGGCACTTACAACGATGGTTTTATCCATGCTGGAAACCTCGCCTACCTATCCATGTTGGCGATTTTCCCGTTCTTCATCTTGGGCGCGGCCCTGTTTGAATTGGTCGGGGGCGAGGAGAATCGTGCGGCCTTGATTGGGACCGTTCTAACCGCAATGCCGCCGGTTGTCGCAGAGACGATTGCCCCAGTGGCCAGCGATACGATGGATGCCCGCAGCGGCTGGCTGCTATGGTTCGGCGCGGCCGTCGCCTTGTGGACGGTCTCCAGTCTGATCGAGACGATCCGCGACATTTTGCGCCGCGCCTATGGCACCACAGCCAGTCACGCTTTCTGGAAATATCGACTGTTTTCCGTCGGGCTGATCCTTGGCGCGGTGGTCCTGCTCATGGCATCTCTCTTCGCGCAGGTCGCGATTGGCGCCGCACAACAACTGATTGATGCCCGCTTCCCGCAGCTCACCGAAGCGGTCGACACTTTGCGACTGTCGCAAATTGTCCCAGCGCTCGGCCTGTTCGGGTCGCTTTATATGCTGTTTTACACGCTGACCCCGGCGGAATACCGCACGCGCGCCTATCCCAAATGGCCCGGAGCGCTATTCACCGCCATCTGGTGGCTGGCAGTGGCCAGCGCCCTGCCGCCAATCCTGCGCAGCTTTTTCACCTATAACCTGACCTATGGCAGCCTGGCCGGGATCATGATCGCGCTTTTCTTTTTCTGGCTTGTGGGCTTAGGAACGGTGATCGGTGCTGAATTGAACGCCGCACTGGCCGAACCGTGCGGGGATGGCGAGGAAGCAGGCGATGTGTGCGAGCTGGATGCTGAAGGAGATTGAGTCGATGGAAGTTGCGGGTCAGGGCCTGATGAAGGGCAAGCGTGGGCTGATCATGGGCCTTGCCAACGACAAATCGATCGCCTGGGGCATTGCCAAGCAGCTGGCCGGACAGGGCGCAGAGCTGGCCTTCTCCTATCAGGGCGATGCGCTGGCCAAGCGAGTGAAGCCGCTCGCCGAGCAATTGGGTAGCGATTTCACCTTCGAATGCGATGTATCGGATATGGCTTCGCTCGATGCCGCCTTTGAAACGCTCAAGAGCCGTTGGGACACAATCGATTTTGTGGTTCATGCCATCGGCTTTTCGGACAAGGCGGAACTGCGCGGCAAATATGTCGATACCAGCCTCGACAACTTCCTGATGACGATGAATATCTCGGCCTACTCGCTGGTCGCGGTTACCAAGCGCGCGGCGGCAATGATGCCTCCCCTGCAGGAAGACGGCAGCGGCGGAGGCAGCATTCTGACGCTGACCTATTATGGCGCAGAAAAGGTCATCCCACATTACAACGTAATGGGCGTTGCCAAGGCGGCGCTGGAGACCAGCGTGCAATATCTCGCCAATGATCTGGGGCCAGCCGGAATCCGTGTGAACGCGATCAGCGCCGGGCCAATCAAGACGCTGGCCGCGAGCGGGATCGGCGATTTCCGCTACATCCTCAAATGGAACGAGTTGAACGCGCCGCTGCGCCGCAATGTCACGATTGACGATGTTGGCGGATCCGGCCTGTACTTCCTCTCGGCGCTGTCCCGCGGAGTGACTGGCGAGGTGCATCACGTCGATGCTGGCTATCACGTGGTCGGCATGAAACAGGAAGATGCACCGGATATAGCACTCGATTGAGCAGGCTGGCAGACCGAGTAGGCCTGAT
>JBCBDF010000117.1:0-7170 GCA_038529875.1 Pseudomonadota bacterium
TAGCCGCCAGTGAAAAGCGATTGTGTGTTTTCGACCTTCAATGGCACGGTGCGGCAGATGAAATTCTGGCTGGCATTGCGCATTAGTGCGCCGGGCAGCAACCCGCTCTCGGTAAGCACCTGGAAGCCGTTGCACACACCCAGCACCGGAACGCCGCGTTCGGCGGCCGCAACAACGCTGCGCATGATCGGGCTGTTCGCCGCCATTGCACCAGAGCGAAGATAGTCGCCATAGGAAAAGCCGCCGGGCAAGGCGATAAAATCGAGTTTGTCGGGGAGGTCAGCATCACCATGCCAGACCCGGATCGGCGCTGTGCCGGATACCAATTCGAGCGCAACCGCCATATCGCGGTCGCAATTGGAACCGGGGAAAGTGACGACTGCGGCGCGGAAGCTCATCATGAAGCTCCGGCAGGCTCAAGCTTCTCGATCGAGAAGTCTTCAATCACCATATTGGCGAGCAGCTTCTCGCACATCGCATTGAGCGTTTCGTCCGATGTGCCATCGGCAACATCCAGTTCGATCATCCGACCGATCCGCACATCCTCAACCCCTTCAAAGCCCAATCCGTCGAGCGAATGATGGACCGCGCGCCCTTGCGGGTCGAGCACTCCGGGCTTGAGGCGAACGAGAATGCGAACTTTCATGGTGGGTCACCCGATGGCCGGACAGGATGTGGTTGCGTGACTTCGAGCCTATAGCGCGACCAGGCAAAGGCGCAATCGGAATGCCCGCGCTTGCCCACGATCATGGCACGTGCTGGCCCGCAAAATATGTAGCCTCATTGCAACAATCGCCAAGAGACTGGCGCTTTCGACCCAATTCAGCCCCGTTTTTGCGAGAGCGTTGCGTCGGCGCTCTCGCCCGAATCGCCCTTTTCTGCCACCGGGACGACAATATTACCGCCTGATTTCAATGCCCCTCTCCTCCTCCTTTTCTGAAAGGATCAGCAATGACACATCGTAAACTAGCCGCTCGCGCCATCTGGACGAGTTCGACCATCCTCTCTGCCGCCGCCCTTGGTGTCGCCGCGCCTGCTTTCGCGCAAGACAGCGAAACCGAACCAAGCGCCAGTGACGGTGAATTGCCTCCAATCATCGTCACCGCGAACCGCCGCGAGGAAAACCTTCAGGACGTTGCAGTGTCCGCAGCAATCCTGAGCGAAGGCCGGGTGGAAACGATCTTCTCCGCTGGCGCAGACACGACTGCGCTCGCTGGTCAGGCTCCTGGCCTCAACGTCGAAAGCTCCAACGGTCGCGTCGCTCCGCGCTTCTACATTCGCGGGCTTGGCAACACCGATTTCGATCTTGCCGCGTCGCAGCCTGTCTCGGTGATCATGGACGACATCGTCCTTGAGAATGTGACGCTGAAGAGCTTCCCGATTTTCGACGTCGAGCGGATCGAGGTTCTGCGCGGGCCGCAGGGCAGCCTGTTCGGTCGCAACACGCCGGCCGGCATCGTGAAGATCGAAACCCGCAAGCCGACCCAGGAAACGACGTTCGATGCGAGCGTCTCCTATGGCTCGTTCGACACGTTCTCGCTGAACGGTGCGCTTGGCGGCGCCATCATTGAGGATACGCTCGCTTTCCGCATTGCCGGACAGCTCCAGAGCCGTGGCGACTGGATCGACAACGGCTTCACCGGAGAGGAAGACGTGCTGGGCGGCTTCACCGACATCGCAGTTCGCGGCCAATTGCTGTTCACCCCGACGGACCGCGTGAATGTGCTGGGCTCGGTCCAGTATCGCGACCTCGACGGCAGTTCGACCTTCTTCCGCGCCAATATCCTTGGTCCGGGCGACAACGAGCTGAACGAAAACTATGACCGTGACACCGTGTTCTATGATGCGGGCGGTGGAAACCCGGCTGAATACAACCAGCTCGGCCTGTCGCTGAATGCCAGCTACGAAGCTGATGGTTTCACAGTCACTTCGATCACTGGCTACAATGAAAGCGAAGGCTTCAGCCGCGGCGATATCGATGGCGGTTTTGGCGCAGCGTTCCTGCCCGAATCCGGCCCGGGCTTCATCCCTTTCCCATCCGACACGCAGGATTCGATCGACCTTTGGCAGTATACGCAGGAAGTGCGCGTCGCCTCGAATGGCGACAATGCGTTTGGCTGGCAATTTGGCGGGTACTTCTTCGCCAGCGGCTTTGACGTGACGACCGAGGGCTTCACCTTCCCGCCGCCCGTCACTGTCCGCCACCAGAACGAAGCCTATGCATTCTTTGGCCAGGCTTCTTACCAGATCACCGATATGCTGAAGCTGACCGGCGGCCTGCGCTGGACCGACGACAAGAAGGATTTCTTCGTGCGTTCGGGCGCTCCACTGCAACCGGTTGAGGTCGAAGACAGCCGCCTGACCTGGGATGTTAGCCTGTTCGCGGATGTATCGGATGATGCGAGCATTTATGGCCGCATCGCAAACGGTTTCCGCGCCCCGACCATCCAGGGCCGCGATGTCGCGTTTTTCCAGCCGCCGTCAATTGCGCAGTCTGAGAAGATCACGTCTTACGAAGTCGGCTTCAAGACCGAGCTGGCTGATCGCCGTGTGCGCCTGAACGGTGCGGTGTTCTATTACACCGTCGAAGATCCGCAGTTCACCGCTGTTGGCGGCGGCGGCAACCTCGTCCAGCTTATCAATGCCAATGAAGGCGAGGCCTATGGCTTCGAGCTGGACACCGCATTCCAGATCACGCCGGAATTCCTCGTGACGTTGGGCGTGGCCTACACCGACACGCAGATCAACGACACGAACCTGGCGGTCGGCATCTGCGCGCAGTGTACCGTCACCGACCCTACCACGGTCATCAATGGCAGCACCCGCGCGCTGGTGGACGGCAACCCGTTCCCGAACGCGCCGGAATGGAGCGGTGATTTGACCGCGCGTTACTCGCTGCCGGTTGGCGATTCAGGTGAGTTCTTCATCTTCACCGATTGGACATTCCTGGGTGAGACCAACTTCCTGCTGTATGAGAGCCTGGAGTTCAACGCCGACAGCCGGATCGAAGGTGGCTTGAAGGTCGGCTATGCTGGCAGCGATGGATTGTGGGAAATCGCAGCCTTCGCCCGCAACATCACCGCAGAAGACAACGTGCAGGGCGTGATCGACTTCAACAACAACACCGCCTTCGTCAACGAGCCGCGCGTTATTGGCGTCTCGCTCGGCGTGTCTTACTAAGCAGGTCACAGCAGGGGTGGGCGCGGTAAATGCGCCCTACCGGCTTGGCCCATAGGCTTGCTAAACGGGGTCGGCAGCACATGCGCTGTCGGCCCCTTCTGTCTTTTGCGGCAGCGTCTATTCCGCCGCTGATGTCTCTTCCGCAACCTCGGGCAGGACCAATATCTCCAGCGCTTCATCGGGCTTGAGGTATTGCGCAGCGGCCGCTTGGATATCCTCCGGCGTGATCGCCTTCAGCGTGTCCGGCGCAGCGAAAAAGCGCTCTAACCGATCATTCTGGCTTTGCGCATTGTCAGCCAAGCTCATCCATCCGCTAAGCGACTTTAGCAGGTTGTCATAACGTTCGAGCAGTGGTTTGCGCGCGCGCTCAATCACATCGGCGTCGAGCGGCGCGGCGGCAATCTCTTCCAGCATGGTGCGCACGGCTTTGCGTGTTTCATCGAGTTCCGCGACATCGACCGAAGCTGAGATCGCGAAGGTGCCATAGCCGCGATAGATTCGGCTGGCGGAGCTGCCCGCAGAAGGCGAATAGGCCTGGCCCAATTCCTCGCGCAGGCGGTCGGTCAGCTCCAGCCGTACGATCCGGCCCAGCAGCGACAGGCGCAATGTCTCGGCCAGGTCGCTATCGTCGGTTGTCGGCCACAGCATCCGCACCAGTGCCTGGTCCGCCTCGCCAGTGTGGGTGAGGGTGCGCATGCTGCGATCAGCGGTGAAGGTGCGGGTGCGCGCATCCTCGCGCGGTTGGAATTCTGCCTCGCGCGCGGGCAGGGCACCTAACGTCTTGGCGACTGCCGCGATGGCCGTGTCAGGGTCGAAATCGCCGACCAGCGCCAGTTCGATTGCGCCGCTCGCCAGCCTGTCGCCAATATCCGTCGCCAACCGGTCAAAGCTGCGTTCGAGATAGGCTTCCTGGCTCTGCAGGCTGAAGCGCGGATCATTGTCCGAAATGATGCCGCCCAACCGGTTGTTCAGCGCGCGACCCGGCGTCGCATCGAGATTGGCGAAGTAATTCTCGATATTCTTGGCGTAGCGCTCCTCGCCCTCGGCCCGGTAACCGGGATCGGTCAGCGCGGCGGCGAGCACCTGCATCTGCAATTCAAGGTCGCGCGGTGTGGTGCTGCCGCCCATGCGGAAGGCATCCGCACCCGCCGAAATGCTGAAGCCCACGCTCCGCCCGGCGAGCACGGTCTGCAACTCATCCTGGCTGTGTTGGCCAAGCCCGCCCGTTGCCAGCACGCTAACCATCGCGGTGCGCAGCGGGTCTTCGGCGGTGTTGAGCAGAGTGCCACCATCCAGCGACAGGCGATAGCTCACCCGGTCCTTGCGAACGTCGGTCTGTTTCAGGTTCAGCCGCACGCCATTGGTAAATCGGATCATGCGGATGCCCAGTCGCTCGTCGATGCTTTCGGACACCACCTCTCCGGGCGCGCCGAAATCGGTGTAAGCGAATTCTGCGGAGCCATTGTCCAGCGGAGCGGCGATCTCCGCGGCCATTCCAGCGGCAAAGGCCGCGCGCAGGGCCTCCGCGCCGTCCTCTGGCGCGGTTCGACCCTGGAAACGGATGAGAGGCGCGTCGAGGCTGGGTACGTCCGCCAGCAACGCCTCATAGACGGCTTCCGGCGTGATTCTGGGCGCGAGGGCCTCAAACCGCTCAAGACGCCAGGCCGGATCGGTCGGAATGCGCTCTGAACTGACCAGTCGCAAAGCTGCATTGACGAAGCCGCCATTGGTGCGGGTGTCAGCCGAAGCGACCGCGTTTTCAAGTCCGGTGCGCAAGTTGGCAACCTGCTCAGTGACTTCGGCCTGGGTGAAGCCGAATTCGAGCGCTTGGCGCACCTCGCGCACAGCGGCGATTACACCCTTTTGCCATTCGCCATCCGCGCTGCTGATCGAGATGCCGGTGCTGCGCGCGTCCTCAAAGATGTCGCTGCTGGCGAAATTTGCGCCGCGAAACGGAGCGTTCTCGCTGCGTGCAAGCCGCGACAGGCGGCGGCCGATGATCCGGTATCCGATGCCACGCAGGATTGCCTTATCCCGGTTCGCGATAGTGTCAGAGCGGTCCTGCCAGTCGGACAGGCTGACAATGCTGACACTCTCGGACAGTGCAGGGTCGGTGTAGATATCGGTGGCGGGCTCCCGCTCGATTGCAATCGGGCCTGAGATAGGCTCCGCCGGGTCCGGCGCAGCCTCCCAATCGGCAAAGACTTCCTTGATCTTGGCTTCGACCAGCGCGGCTGGGAAATCTCCGGCAATTACGACCACCGTATTGGCGGGCACATAGGTGCGTTCGTAAAAGCCGCGCAGGTCGGCGGCGGTGGCGTTTTCGAGCACATCCAGTGTCCCGATGGGCAAGCGGTTGGGGAAACGAGCACCGGGAGCGAGGAATTCCAGCCGGTCTTCGGTCGCCTTTTGCCGGAAATTGCGGCGGTCGCGCCGTTCGGCCAGGATCACGCCGCGCTCGCGCTCCACCGCGTCGGGTGCAATCGTCAGCTCGCTCGCGGTCTCGCGCATCAGCATCAGCGCGGTGTCGAGCAGGCTTTCATCGTTGCGTGGCAGGTCCAGCTTGTAGGTGGTCGCTTCAAACCCGGTCGAGGCGTTGGTGTCCGCGCCGAAGGCCAACCCCTCGCGCTCGAGCAGTTTGATCATTTCGCCTTCGGGGATACCGCTGGAGCCATTGAATGCCATGTGCTCGACATAGTGGGCGAGGCCGCGCTCGCTGTCGGTCTCGTCGAGCGATCCGGAGCCGATTTGCATGCGCACCAGTGCGGTGCCTTCGGGCGTACCATTCTCGCGGATGACATAGCGCAGGCCATTTTCGAGCTCGCCAAACACGAAGCCAGGGTCGACCGGAACGTCGCTGACCTCGAATGCCCAGGAGACCTGCTCTTCCGCCTCGACCTGTTCGGTAGCTTGCGCGACGTTTTGCGCCGCAAGCCCCTGAATCAGAGCGATATTAGGGATTGCGAGGAACAATCCGGCGGCCAGTGCGCGGCTTGTGAACTTCATATGCTGGATGAGTGCCCTTTATTCGTTGAAGGGCAGTACATTAGCGGCTTAATTCTGAATGTAGGATATTTTTTGAGGTGTGTTTGGGCGCGGGCGGCCTAGGTGCCGCCAACTTCCGATCCTATTTCTTTGAAACAGGCGGCGTGCCGCGCAGGCGGTTGCGATGGCTCGACAGGTCGAGCACTTCGCCAGGACCATTGTCTTCTTCCTGCATCAGGCCAAGGCGCCGGGCGACTTCGCGATAGGCGTCTTCTTCGCCGCCCAGATCGCGGCGGAAGCGATCCTTATCGAGCTTTTCGCCCGATTTCATGTCCCAAAGCCGGCAGCCATCCGGGCTGATTTCATCGGCCAGGATCACGCGGCTGAAATCGCCATCGAAAATCCGCCCGAACTCAAGCTTGAAATCGACCAGGCGAATATCGATCCCGGCGAACATCCCGCACATGAAATCGTTGATGCGGATCGCCATCGAAGACATGTCGTGCATCTCTTCATGGCTGGCCCAATTGAAGCAGGCGATATGTTCTTCCGAAATCAACGGATCGCCCAGGGCATCGTCTTTGTAGTAATATTCGATCAGCGTATGCGGCAGCGGCTCGCCTTCTTCCAGGCCCAGCCGCTTGCAGATCGACCCCGCCGCGACATTGCGCACCACAACCTCGATCGGGATGATCTCAACCTGTCGCACCAATTGCTCACGCATGTTGAGGCGGCGGATGAAATGCGTCGGAATGCCGATATGGGCGAGGCGCGTGAACACATGCTCGCTGATGCGATTGTTGATCACGCCCTTGCCGTTGATCGTGCCCTTCTTTTCCGCGTTGAATGCGGTGGCATCATCCTTGAAATATTGAATAATCGTGCCCGGTTCAGGACCCTCATACAGGATCTTGGCCTTGCCTTCGTAAATCTGGCGGCGACGGGTCATGGACATCCCTTCCAGTCCAGCGAATGGTGCCCGGGGGCGGATTTGAACCACCGACA
>JBCBDF010000118.1:0-7161 GCA_038529875.1 Pseudomonadota bacterium
ATGCCGACCGATCACCCGCGCCTGTCGGTCAACAATGTTTGGGTTCCGGACAGCGCGATCTTGGGCGTGGAGGGGCGCGGCCTCGCGCTGGCGCAGAGCTTCGTCCACCAGAACCGCATCCGCCAAGCCGCGTCGAGCTGCGGCGCGGCGATGTTCTGCATCGATGAAAGCGTGAAATACGCCCGCGTGCGCAAACCCTTTGGCGAGGCTCTGTCCAAAAATCAGGCGATCCAATTTCCGCTGGTGGAGCTGGCGACGCAGGCGGAAATGCTGCGGCTGCTGATCTTCAAGACCGCGTGGGAGATGGACAACATGGCGCATGAGGAGATCGAGCGGACGATCTCTGACAAGGTCTCCATGTGCAATTACTGGGCGAACCGGCTGGTGTGCGATGCCGCCGACCGGGCGATGCAGGTGCATGGCGGGATCGGCTATTCACGCCACACTCCGTTCGAGCATATCTATCGCCACCATCGCCGCTATCGCATCACAGAAGGCAGCGAGGAGATACAGATGCGCAAAGTCGCGGCGTATCTGTTCGGGTATTTGGGGCCGAAGAAGGGGCAGTTTGGCTAAGCCCGCCCTTCCGGCAATTCGATATCGTCTTGCGCGACCCCCGCGCGTTTAGACAAGAAATAGAGCACAAACCCTACAATCAGGAAGCCAAGCGTCGATACAATCGTGTCCGCTGGCACTTGCGAAAAGAGCCACGCAACCAGACCGATCGCTACCGGCATAATGAGCAGCCAGCGTGCACCCATGGTGTCTCTCAAACCGGCATCATTACGCCACCACATCACGATCAGCGCGAGTATACTGGACGAGAACAGGACTTGCTCCACGCTTACCATCAGCGTTGCGAGTATGGTGAAACTGCCTGACAGCGCGAGCAACGCAATGATGGCTCCATAGGCTCCGATGGCGACAATAGGCGTCTCAAGCCGAGGCGAAACATAGGCCACGACATGCGGCAACAAACCGCGCCGCGCCATACCATATGCGATTCTTGGAATGGCGACGAAGGCATTGAGCTGGAATGTTGCGACGGAGAAAATCGCGGCCAGGCTGATCATCAAGCTGCCAGCCGGACCAAGCAAAGCTTTCCCGGCAGCAGCGAGCGGGACGTTGACTTCAGCCGGATCAGGCGCAATCGCGATGTAGGCCCATTGTACCAGCGCATAGAAAATCGCGACCCCACCCAGATTGATGAAGATCGCCCGCATCAATGTCTTGCGGGGTTCCTTGGTCTCTCCAGCTGCCGCGACGGCGACATCAGCACCCGAAAAGGCATAGGCGATCAGCAAGGCAATCGCTTCAATTTCGGAGAACACCGGCAAGGACACATCGGTCGGCACGCCGTTGAAGGTGAACCCCAACACAATCAACAGCAGCAGCGGCGCCAGCTTCAACACCGTGCCCAGCTCTATGGCTCTGATGGAACGGCTGGTTCCGCTGGCGCTGATTGCGGTGAAGAACAGGATCAGCGCAGCTATAGTGGCTAGCCGTATCGCTGGATCATCAAAGAACGGGAAGATAGCAGCCATGTACGAGACGAGGACGTGAAAATTGGCAGAGGCTCCGGCCATGTTTGCGGTCAGGCCGAACCATCCTGCCTGAAAGCCGACCATAGGTCCGAAGGCATGCTGGGCATAAAGCTGCGCGCCCCCTGACTGACGAAAGATCGTCGACAGCTTGGCGATGACCGCCATGATGCATGCGTAGAGGCAAGCAAAGATCAGCAGCGCAAATGGCGAGAACGTGCCTGCCGCTGCGAACAGCAATGCGGGCAAAGCAAAGATACCTGAGCCGACAACTGAATTGAGATTGATGACCGTGGCGCCCACGAGCCCGATCGCGCGTGGCGGCTTCTTGTCGTATCCGATTGTACGCCCCCCTTGGAACGCGACCCCTATGGTATTGGCTAGGGCAATTGCCTGATAAGTCAAAGGCTTTCACGGTCTTTTGCCGGCGTAACCCGAAGCTCGTCGACCTCCTACGCGCTATAATCAGCCCCATGCTGGCATTATTCTCGCGCGCAGTTATGAGTCCCTGTCTGGGAAGAAAGGGGACTCACACATGCGCCAGAAATCCATCCACACCACACGCGTTTTCATTGCCGCCTTGCTCGCCGGCTCCGTGCTTGCAATGCCGGGCATCGCCTTTGCGCAAGACGATGATGAGAAGTGGGATATCGAAGCGCCGCGCGGTGCAGATATCGAGCAAGTGCCGATTGAAACGGACGAGGGCACGTGGATGGATGTCGACGTTGCGCCTGATGGCCGCACGCTCGCCTTCACCCTGCTGGGCGATATCTACACCATGCCCATCACCGGCGGCACGCCGACCCGGATTGCCCAGGGCATGGCGTGGGAAGTGCATCCGCGTTTCTCGCCTGACGGATCGCGCATTGCCTTCACTTCGGATCGCGGCGGCGGCGAGAACATCTGGGTGATGAACGCCAATGGCTCGGACAAGCGCCAGCTGACAAAAGAGAAATTCCGCCTGCTCAACCAGCCAACCTGGTCGCCCGATGGGCAATATATCGCGGCGAAGAAGCATTTCACCACCGCGCGCTCGCTCGGCACGGGTGAAATCTGGCTCTATCACGTTTCCGGCGGCGGCGGCGTGCAAGTGGTCAAGCGCGCCAGCGAAGCCTTGCAGAAAGAGCTGGGCGAGCCGGTCTTCTCCCCCGATGGCGAAGCGATTTATTACACTCGCAACACGACCGGCGGGAACACTTTCATCTACGCGCAGGATTCCAATTCCGGCATCTTCGCGATTGAAAAGCATGATCTGGCAACCGACGAAGTGACAACGGCGGTCGATGGCTTTGGCGGCGCGGTGCGCCCCGCGCCCTCACCCGATGGTAAGAGCATTGCGTTTGTGCGGCGTGAGAAGGATCAGTCGCAGTTGTGGGTGAAGGACATCGCGTCGGGCCGCGAAACCATGATCTATGGCGAGCTGGACTTGGACGTGCAGGAGACCTGGGCGGTGACCGGAGTCTATCCCAATATGGATTGGACGCCCGACAGCCGCAGCATAGTGTTCTGGGCGGGCGGTAAGCTGCGCCGGGTCAACGCGGATGGGACGAACGCGCAGGTCATCCCGTTCCGCATTGATGACACACGCGGGATTGCCGATGCGCCGCATCCGGTGATCGAAGTGTCGCCTGATCGCTTTACGACGAGCATGCCCCGGTTTGCGACCGTCTCGCCGGATGGCAGCCGATTGGTGTTTGAGAGCCTCGGGCGGCTCTACACCAAGAGCATGCGTGGGCGCGGTGCGCCGCGGCCTCTGACCGAAGCGCCCAGTGGCACGGTTGAAGCGTGGCCCGCGTTTAGCCGCGATGGCTCGCAGATTGCCTATGTTCAGTGGACGGATGAAGGGCTGGGCCGGATCTTGGTGAGCGATGTGAGTGGTGCCAATAACCGCGTCGTCGTGAGCGAGCCGGGGCATTATGCGATGCCGCAATTTGCGCCCGATGGTCGGACGATTGCGTTTGAGAAACGTGAGGGTGGGTATCTGACCGCGCCCGAATACTCCGAAAATCCCGGTATCTACACCGTACCGGTTGGCGGCGGCGAGGCGAGCCGGGTCGCGCGCAGCGGATCGAACCCGCAATTCGGCGCAGATAACGACCGCATCTTCATGACCATGAATGAGGGCGGCAAGCTGACGCTGGTTTCGGCGGACCTCGATGGAGAAGCCAAGCGCACCCATGCGCAGGGCGAGTTGGCGAGCGATTTCCGCGTCTCACCCGATGGCAAGGTGATCGCATTCCGGCAGAATTACGAAGTGTTTGCCTTGCCGCTACTGCCCGGTGGCAAGCCGGTGGATGTGAGCGAGAAGGGTGGCCCTGTGCCCGTGACTAAGGTCAGTTCGGGCGGGGCGGACTATCTCGGCTTTGCGCGCGGCGGGCAGGTATTGCACTGGTCCATCGGGCCGCAGCTGAAGACCGCTAATGTCGCTGCCTTGTTCCGCAATGCGCCGAAAGGCAAGGATGACGAGGCCTTCACTCCGCCTACGTCCGGCGTCTCGATGGCTATGACGGTCGACGCGGCGAAGCCGAGCGGCACGGTCGCGATAACACGCGCGAAGGTGCTGACCATGCGCGCCGGTCTCGATGCGACAGATGCTGGCGTGATCGAGAATGCGGTGATCGTCATCGAGGGCGATCGGATTGCAGCGATTGGCCCGGCGAGCGAAGTCGACGTGCCGGGAAGTGCAACCCGCATTGATGCCAGCGGCAAGGTGATCATGCCCGGCCTCGTCGATGCCCACGCCCACGGGCCGCATGGCACGGGCGATCTGATCCCGCAGCAAAACTGGCGGCTGGTTCAGGACCTCGCGCTGGGTGTCACTACGATCCACGATCCGTCCAACCAGGCGGGGCATATCTTTGCCTCGGCAGAGCGTCAGCGGGCGGGAATGTTGCTCGCCCCGCGTATCTTCTCAACCGGAGAAGTCATCTATGGGGCGAAGGCTCCCGGCTTCTTCGCGCGGATCGACTCTTATGACGATGCGCTGGCTCATGTGCGCCGGATCAAGTCGCAGGGCGGGGTTTCGGTGAAGAACTACAACCAGCCCCGGCGTGATCAGCGTCAGCAGGTTGCGCGCGCGGCAGCCGCCGAAAACATGCTGGTGGTGGCCGAAGGCGGCTCGCTGTTCGGGATGGATATGAACCTGATCGCGGATGGCAATTCGACCATCGAGCACAACGTGCCCGGCGAAATGTTTTACGAGGACGTGCTGCAATTCTTTGGCCAGTCGAACTCGAATTACACGCCGACCCTGACCGTCACCTATGGTGGGCTGGCGGGCGATCCCTATTGGCGGCAGGCAACCGATGTGTTCGATCACCCGTTGCTGGTGCATTCCAGCCCCAAGCACTTGCTGTCAGAGACGGCGCGGCGCACGAAAGCGCCTGACTGGGCCTTCGTCGATGATGACGCGGCGCGTGAGGCGCACAAATTCGCCAAGCGCGGCGTGCGGGTCTCCATCGGCGCGCACGGCCAGCAGGCGGGGATCGCGGCGCATTGGGAAATCTGGAGCTTCGCTCGTGGCGGGATGAGCGCGGTCGAAGCGCTGAAGGCGGCCACGATTGCGCCAGCCCAATCGCTCGGGATGGACCGCGATATCGGCTCGCTGGAACAGGGCAAACTCGCTGACCTGCTGATACTGAGCGCCGACCCGTCTGAGAACATCCGCAATTCCGACAAGATCGAAAGCGTTATGCTGGGCGGGCGGTTATACGATGCGAAAACCATGAACGAGGTGGGCACTGGCGATGCAAAACGCCGGGCCTATTGGTGGGAAGATTGAGCACTCGGTTCGACTGCCAAACCGTTCGCATCGAGCGGAGTCGAGATGCATCTCCACCGCCGTGTCTCGACTTGGCTCGACACGAACGGAGAGGTTTTAGAGGTCTGGCCCAGGTGGTCTAATCGTCCTCAATCAGCGCCTTCAAATCCTTCAGCGCCTTGGCGCGCAATTGGTGCACACGCGGCACGCTCACCTCCAGCACTTGGGCGATTTCGGTGAGGTTCAATTCTTCCACGAAGAACAATTGCAGCACCAGCTTCAGCCGGTCGGGCAGCTGCGTCATCGCGACGATCAGGCGCTCTCGATCTTCCATATCCGATAGCACTTCGAACGGGTCGGGATCGTCGCTGGCGAAGGCGGTGTTGTTCTCGTCATATTCGTCCGAGATCGACGTGACCTTGACCGCCGACGCCTCGATTTCGAGCAATTCGGCGTCACTCACGCTCAGCCGTTCGGCGACTTCGCTACGGCTTGGCTCGCGCCCCAATTGCTGGCGCAATTCGCCCACAGCTGCTTCGTAGGCGGCGCGTTTCTTGCGCGCAGTGCGGCTGTCATTCATCAGTTTGCGGATCTGGTCGAGCATCGCCCCGCGCACGCGGATCTTGGCATAGGCGGCAAAGCCATCCTCGGTCGGCCCGGAATGGCGCTGGGCGCATTCGGTCAGCGCGACAACGCCAACCGATATCAGATCCTCGACCTCCAGTCCTTCGCGACCCATTCCGTTGATGTGCCAGGCCGCGCGGCGCACCATTGGCATAAAGCGGCGCACGCGGTCTTCCACTTCAGCGCGGGTCGAGGCACCGTAACCCGCCGCCCCCAACGGCGCGGCTTTGGCAAAATTGGTTTGATCGTGTTTCATGCGGCAAGGGCTCCTGGCGCGTCACCACTGGTTTCGATTGGGTCGGGTGAGACCGGTGGGAGTTCGCCGGGTGTCTCCTCGGCCCCGATGACGCTCACCACTTCGACCGGCTGGGTCGCGGGCAATTCGTTGATCGACAGCACGAGGCAGCGCGGCACGCGCTGGCGCAATAGATTGGCGACCGGGCGACGGGCTGGCGGCTGGACGATCAGGGCAATCGCGCCCTCTTCAGCAGCAAGGATTGTGTTGAGTGTCTCCACGATCATCGTCCCACATTCCGGCTCGATCATGGGTTGCCCGGTTGCGGGGTCCGGGACACTGCCGAGGATCGCAGCCTCGAGGTTTGCGTCAAGCGTTGCGACTTTCAGCCGTGCGCCCGGTTCGCAAATCCGCCCGATCAACTTCGCGCCCATATCGCTGCGCACGGCATCGATCAGCGCGTCAAACTCCTGCGTGCGCTGCAGCGCGAGCGCGAGGCTGGTGAGCACCGATTGCGGATGGCCGAGGCCAATTCCATCAGCGATCAGCGCGCGGAAAATTCGCGTCATCGCGGCGAGCGAGAGCGGCTCGGGGTGCACGGTCTCCACCAAGCTCGGCGCGCTTTCCTTGAGCGCATCGAGCAGTTTGCGCACCTCCTCCGGCCCGAGCAATTCTTGCGCCTGCGCGAGCAGCACCTGGTTGGCGTGCGTGGCGATGACCGTGCTGGGATCGACGGTGAGAAAACCTTCCGCAATCGCATGGTCACGCTCGCGCGGTTCGATCCACAAGGCAGGGCAGTCAAAGCTCGGATCGCGGGTGGCCTCGCCGGTCAGGCCATGGCCCTGACGCACATCGCCCGCGTCGATCGCCAGCAGCCGGTCAGGCCTCACGCTCCCTTGCGCAAGGCTTACACCCCCGAGCAGCACGGCATAGTTCTGCGCGGTCATTTCGAGCGGCGACGCCGGAGGAAGACATCTTCACCGTGGAAGGCAAGCAGCAGC
>JBCBDF010000119.1:0-7133 GCA_038529875.1 Pseudomonadota bacterium
GAGCCGATCGAGCGAGACACCGCCGAGCACGCCCTTATCCGCGAGTGCCCGCACCACGCCTCGGGCAGGCTTACCGCCCAGGCGCACAGTGAATTCGTTGAAGAATGCGCTGTTGAGCAGGCTCACGCCGGGGATCTGCGCCAGCCGGTCAGCGGTCGTGCAGGCGAGCCGGTGGTTCTCCGCCGCCAGCTCGCGCAGGCCCTTCTCGCCCAGCAAGGTCATGTGCACATTAAATGCCAGCGCGCAGAGGCCGGAATTGGTGCAGATGTTGCTCGTCGCCTTCTCACGGCGGATATGCTGCTCCCGCGTGGAAAGCGTCAGGACGAAGCCGCGCTTGCCCTCTGCGTCCGTCGTCTCGCCGCACAGCCGCCCCGGCATCTGGCGCACATGCTTGGGATCGCGCACGGCAAACAGGCCAAGATACGGCCCACCGAACTGCAGGCCGACGCCAATCGACTGGCCCTCGCCCACGACGATATCTGCGCCCATTTCACCGGGTGACAGAATCGCGCCCAAAGCCACCGGTTCGGTGTTCACGACAACCAGCAAAGCGCCCTTGGCATGCGCCGCCTCGGCCACTTCGGTTAGGTCGGAGATGCGACCGAGGATATCGGGATATTGCACCACGACGCAGGCCGTGTCTTCGTCGATGCGGCTGATCAGGCCGGCATTGTCCGGCTCAGTCTGGACCGCAGGCATCGCATCGGCAATCGTATCGCCGGTGAACTGCGCCATCGTCTTCACAACCTCGCTGTAATGCGGGTGCAGCGCGCCCGACAGGACCGCGCGTTTGCGACGCGTCACCCGCCCCGCCATGGCGACCGCTTCCCAGCAGGCGGTCGAGCCGTCATAGAGCGAGGCGTTGGCGACCGCGCAACCATAAAGCCGCGCAACCTGCGTCTGGAACTCGAACAGCATTTGCAGCGTGCCCTGCGCGATTTCGGGCTGGTACGGCGTGTAGGCGGTCAGGAATTCGCCGCGCTGGATCACGGTATCGACGCTGGCCGGGACATGGTGGCGATAGGCCCCTGCGCCGAGGAAGAATGGCGCGTCCCCCGCCGCCAGGTTCTTGCCCGCGCGCGACTTCATATGCCGCTCAACCGCCATTTCGGATGCATGCATTGGCAGATCGCGGATCGGGCCATCAAGCTGGGCCAATGCGGGCACATCGACAAACAGATCGTCAATCGATTGCGCGCCGATCTTGGCCAGCATATCGCTGCGGTCGGTATCGGTGAGAGGCAGGTAACGCATGTTCTTTCTCTTTCGTGATCCCCCGCGAAGGCGGGTTTCTCCATCAGTAAACGCGCAATAAACCGGAACAGGTCCCCGCCTTCGCGAGGACTCGCGCTCGGCTAGAGGCTCTCGACAAACGTCTTGTAAGCCTTGTCGTCCATCAACCCTTCCAGCTCGCCGCTGTCGGCGATGGTCAGGCGGAAGAACCAACCTTCTTCTTCGGGCGAGGTGTTGACCAGCGCGGGGTCATCTTCGAGCGCGCCATTGGTCTCCATGACTTCGCCGGTAATCGGCGCGTAGACATCGCTTGCCGCCTTCACACTTTCGACCACGGCAGCTTCGCCGCCCTTTTCGACCTGAGTGCCGGTTTCAGGCAGCTCGACGAACACGATGTCGCCCAATTGCTCTTGCGCATAGTCGGTGATGCCGACCGTGGCGCTATCGCCTTCGACGTCGATCCATTCATGTTCATCGGTAAAGTAACGCGGCATTCAATCAGCTCCCTCTGAAATAGCGGTGGGGCACAAACGGCATGGGTGAAACAGTGGCGGGCAGGCGCTTTGAGCGCACTTCTATCTCCAACGCGCTGCCTTCATCGGCGTGCGCGGGCATGACATAGCCCATGGCAATCGGATGGCCGAGCGAGGGCGAGAAGCCGCCGCTGGTGACGATGCCGACTTCTGCATCGCCGCTGAATATTTTCGCACCTTCGCGTGCGGGCATGCGCCCGTCCAGCGTCAGGCCAACGCGCACGGTCGGGCTGCCTTCGGTCAGGCGCGTCAGGCACGCTTTGTGACCCATCCAGCCGCCAGCCTCGCGGCGTTTCTTCGACAGCGCGAAGGTCAGGCCAGCGCTGACCGGATCGATATTGGTGGTGAGGTCATGCCCATAAAGCGGCAGGCCTGCCTCCAACCTCAGCGAATCCCGCGCGCCAAGGCCAGCGGGCTTCACCCGCTCATCGGCCACCAGCGCATCGGCGAGCTTTTCAACCATCTCGGCATGGACCGAAATCTCGAAGCCGTCCTCGCCGGTATAGCCCGCGCGGCTGACCCACAGCGGCACCCCGTCCCAGTCGAAATAGCCCGCGCGCATGAAGGTCAGCTCGCCCGCACCCGGAACCAGCGCCTCGAGCACCTCGCCAGCCTTCGGGCCTTGCAATGCGAGCAGCGCCTGATCGTCAAAATGGGTGAGCGTGATGCTATCGGGCAGGTGTTCGCGCAGATGGGCGATATCATCCCACTTCACCGCGCCATTCACCACCAGCGCGATGTGCGGCCCGGCATTGGTGATCATCAGATCGTCGATCACCCCGCCCGCTTCGGTCAGCAGCATGGAATAGCGCATCCGCCCTTCCTTCAGCGAGGAGACGGAGCCAGGAACCAGTTTCTCCAGTTCGTGCGCCGCATTCTCACCCGAAATCGCGAGCTGGCCCATATGCGAGACATCGAACAGGCTGGCGCTGGTGCGCGTCCATTCGTGCTCGGCGACGATGCCCTCATACTGGATCGGCATTTCATAGCCCGCGAACGGGACCATCCGCGCACCTTGCGCCCGGTGCCAAGCATCCAGCGGCAACTGCTCCAGCGGGATCGCTTCTTCTGGTTGGTCGTCGCTCAAATCACGTTTCCCCGAGTCAGGCGTGGAGGCGCGTTCGTATGAAAAAAGCGCCGTTCAATCCTGCCCCCTCTGTCGGGAAACCTGAGAGCTTAGCCTGACGCGTTTTGGTGGCGCGCGGCCTTCCCCTTCGGTGGCTTTGCGAGAACCCGCAAAGCGCTTTCCAGAGTGCCCATTCCAGCGCGGTCCGTTTGCCTGAGAGTTTCCGGGGCGGTTGCTCCTTCGGCGCCTGATCCGATTGCACTGAGTGCGAACCGGCCCAATCTCTCCCGCGAAAGATGCCAGAATCACTTCCGGCAGGCCGCGCTCATGTTGCGCATGCGAAGGAATGCGTCAATCGCTCAAAAGGATATTCCGGTAAAACACGAAACAATCGTGCGGCTAGTCGTTGGAATCCTTCGCCAACAGCTCCTGCGCGCGCGCCATCAACGCAATCTCGCGTGGGTCAAACCCGCCCTCGTCCTCAGCGCTTTGGCGCGGTGGGACTTCGGTGGTGAAATAGCCAAAACTGCCCCCCGGTCCGGGGGAAAACCACAATCCAGCGCGCAGGCCATAGGCCTCGCCAGCATGGCCAACTCGTGGCTCGTAATCTTCAAACAGCCGGTCCTGACAAGGCGAGTCGGGCAGATCAATGACTTGCACAGCGTAACCGTAGACGCAGAAGAAGTCCTGGCGTGTTGCTTCGCGTTGGTCGAAGCTTTCGCGCACCGATTCTTTCATTTTCAGCAAGGTGTCGCTCGCGATCAGCCTTTCATCCTCGATCAGAAGCGCCTGCCCAATCTTCGCCAGATCGATCATCCCGATCCGCACCCCACCTTGCGGGCTAAAGATCGAGGCGTTGGTGCCTGGCACATAGTTTTCGAGGACACACTCCGCCCCCTCGGCCACCGGGATCGTGCAATTGGGCGGCAGATCATCAGGATCATCGCGGGCGATCTCGCCAGTATCGCGATAGAGAGTGATGGCGCGGGTCACCATCTCATCCGAACAGCCCACCCAATTGACGCAAGCCTCCACGTCGAGCGGCGCAAACACGGTGCGCTCCAAAATGCGGTCATATCGCTCGCCCGTCGCCGCCTCCAGCACTGTCGCCACCACAGGCGAACCCAAATTGGCGTATTCAAACGGAGCCTCACCCGGCGGGCTATCGGCAAACCACGCTTCCGGTTCGGCCAGCTTTGCCTCCAGACTTTCACCCAGCGGGATCACATAGCCCGCTGTGTCTCGCAGGCCGGAGCGGTGGGACAGCAGCTGCGCGAGCGTCACTTTGGCATCGGGGAAATTGGGCGAGCGCACCTGCCAACCGAGATAGTCCGACACGTCCGCATTCAGATCGACCTTCCCCTCATCGACGAGGCGTAAGGTGGCAAGCGACATAATAAGTTTGGAAATGCTGGCAATGCGCACCGGGTCATTCGCTTCGACCGGCTCGCCGGTTTCCCGGTTGCGCGCGCCCTCCACGATCAGCGGAGTGATGCTGTCACGACCGAAAGCAACGACGACGGTTGCAGGCGGCGCGTTTGCCGATGGCGTGGGAGAAATCTCGGGCGTCGTAGCGCAAGCGGAAGTTAGCGGCATGATGACCAGCAAGGCGGCAAGGATACGGGCATACATCCCACCTGCATCGCCGCATTCCCTTGCAAAATCAATCGCGCATCAATCCAGATTCGGCCTCAACCAGCGTTCCGCCGTGGCCATATCGACCCCGCGCCGCGCTGCGTAATCCTCCAGCTGGTCGCGACCGATCCGCGCCACGCCAAAATACTGGCTCTCTGGATGGCCAAAATAGAAGCCTGAGACAGCGGCGGTTGGATACATGGCGAAGCTCTCGGTCAGCTCCAGACCAACGTTCTTTTCCGCCTCAAGCAATTCAAACAATATCGGCTTCAGCGAGTGGTCGGGGCATGCAGGGTAGCCCGGAGCTGGGCGAATACCCCGATATTCTTCCTTGATGAGCGCCTGATTGGTCAGCTGCTCACCCGGGGCATAGCCCCACAGATCGGTGCGGGTGTGCCGATGCAACGCTTCCGCAAACGCCTCGGCAAAACGATCGGCCAGCGCCTTCAGCAGGATATCGGAATAATCGTCCTTATCCTGTTGGAAGCGCGCAATATGTGGCTCGATCCCGTGAATGCCGACCGCAAAGCCGCCGATCCAATCGCCATCGGGATCAATGAAATCCGCAAGGCACATATTCGCCCGGTCGCGCGATTTCTTGATTTGTTGGCGCAAGAAAGGGAGCCGCACGTGCTCTTCACGGTTTACCCGGTGAATGGTCACATCATCTTCGTCTCGCGCGCAGGGCCAAAAGCCCGCAACGCCGCGCGCGGTCAGCCACTTTTCGGAGATGATCTGGTCGAGCATGGCCTGCGCGTCGTCGAACAGGCTGCGTGCACTCTCGCCGACCACTTCATCATCCAGGATCGCAGGGTAATTGCCGTGCAATTCCCAGGCGCGAAAGAACGGCGTCCAGTCGATGTAGTCGCGCAGGTCCGCCAGATCCCAATCGTCGAACACGTGGACGCCGGGTTTTAGCGGCGGCGCGGGTTTGTCGCTCAGGTAAGCGTCGTAGTAATTCGCGCGCGCCTCTTCCAGCTTGAGCAATTGGCTGGGCGTTTTGCCAGCCCGCGCATCGCGCACCTTGACGTATTCGTCAGAGGTTTCCTCGACAAAGTCATCGCGCTGCGTGTCGGACAGCAGCTTGCTGGCGACGCCGACCGCGCGGCTTGCATCGAGCACATGGATCACCGGGCCGGCATAGGCCGGATCGATCCGCAGCGCGGTGTGCACCTTGCTGGTGGTCGCTCCGCCAATCAGCAGCGGCATCGACATTTCCGCCCGCGCCATCTCTTCGGCTACCGTCACCATCTCATCGAGCGACGGGGTGATCAGGCCCGATAATCCGATCATGTCGGCATTGTTGTCGTTCGCGGTTTCGAGGATTTTGGGCCACGGCACCATCACGCCGAGGTCGATTACGTCATAGCCATTGCACTGCAGCACCACGCCGACGATGTTCTTGCCGATATCGTGCACGTCGCCCTTTACGGTCGCCATCACGATCTTGCCCTTGGCCTTGCGCTCCGCCTCGGGCAGCAAGTCCTTCTCTGCTTCGATAAAGGGGATGAGATGCGCAACCGCCTTCTTCATCACGCGGGCGGATTTGACCACTTGCGGCAGGAACATCTTGCCGCTGCCGAACAGGTCGCCGACGACATTCATGCCGTCCATCAGCGGGCCTTCGATCACTTCGATCGGGCGGCCGCCAGCATCGGCGGTGGCGCTGCGCATTTCCTCAGTGTCGTCGACAATATGCGCGTCGATCCCTTTGACGAGCGCGTGTTCGAGCCGCTTCTTCACGTCCCAGCCGCGCCATTCTTCGGCGGCCTTCTCATCGGCGACCGACTTGCCCTTGTAGGATTCGGCGAGCTCGATCAGCCGCTCGGTCGCGTCGTTCCTGCGCATAAGGACAACGTCCTCGCACGCCTCGCGTAAGCGCAGCTCTATCTGGTCGTAAACATCCAGCTGCCCGGCATTAACGATCGCCATGTCGAGCCCGGCGGGGATTGCGTGATAGAGGAAGACCGAGTGCATTGCGCGGCGCACCGTCTCATTCCCGCGGAACGAAAATGAGAGGTTCGATAGCCCGCCGCTGGTTTTGACATGCGGACAAGCGGCCTTGATTTCTTGCACCGCTTCGATGAAGTCCAAGCCATAGCGGTCATGCTCCTCGATCCCCGTCGCCACGGCAAAGACGTTCGGGTCGAAGATGATGTCTTCGGGCGGAAAACCAATGCCGGTCAGCAGCTCATAAGCTCGCGAGCAAATCTCGACCTTGCGCGCCTTGGTATCGGCCTGACCGGCCTCATCAAACGCCATGACGACCACCGCCGCGCCATAGGCCAAGCACTTGCGGGCTTGATCGAGAAACGCTTCTTCGCCTTCCTTCATCGAAATCGAGTTCACGATCGGCTTGCCCGACACGCATTTAAGGCCAGCCTCGATCACCTCCCATTTGGAGCTGTCGATCATGATGGGCACGCGGGCGATATCGGGCTCGGCGGCGATTAGCTTGAGGAATGTCGTCATGGCGTGGACCGCATCGAGCAACCCTTCGTCCATATTGACGTCGATCACCTGCGCGCCGTTTTCGACCTGCTGGCGCGCGACCTCGACCGCAGCGGTGTAATCATCCGCCATGATCAGCTTTTTGAACCGGGCGCTGCCAGTCACATTGGTGCGCTCACCGATATTGATGAAGCTGGAGCTGGATTTTCTCTCGG
>JBCBDF010000120.1:0-7129 GCA_038529875.1 Pseudomonadota bacterium
AGCTTCCTCGATCCGTTCATCGACGAAGAACCACGAACCGTTATTCTTTGGCTCTTCCTGGCACCACACGACCTCTTGCAAATTGGTCATGCGCTTGAGGCGCACGGCCAGCGGGTCGCCGGGGAAGGGGTAGAGCTGCTCAAGCCGGACAATCGAAACGTCCTTGAGGCTGGCCTCGTCGCGCGCTTCGATCAGGTCATAAGCGACCTTGCCCGAACATAGGACGAGACGCTTGATTGTCTTGTCATCTGCGCTGTTGGGCGCCATCGAAGGGTCCGACTTGATCCGCATGAAGTGATGCTCGCCCAAGAATTCCTCGCGCGTGCTTTTCGCCATCGGATGCCGCAGCAGCGATTTCGGCGTCATGATCACCAATGGCTTGCGGAACGTGCGCAGCATCTGCCGACGCAGCAGATGGAAGTAGTTCGCTGGCGTCGTGATGTTGCAGACCTGGATATTGTCGTTTGCGCACAATTGCAGGAAGCGCTCGAGCCGTGCCGAGCTGTGCTCTGGCCCCTGGCCCTCATATCCGTGCGGCAGTAGCATCACGAGGCCGTTTGCGCGCAGCCATTTCGCTTCGCCGCTGGCGATGAACTGGTCGATCATGATCTGCGCGCCATTGGCGAAATCGCCGAATTGCGCTTCCCACATCACCAGCGATTTTGGGTCTGCCATCGCGAACCCATACTCAAATCCGAGCACGCCATATTCGGACAGGGTGCTGTCATACACCTCAAACTTGCCATGCGGCAGCGTGGTGAGCGGGATATATTTGCGCTCTGATTTCTGGTCGACCCACACCGCGTGACGCTGGCTGAACGTGCCGCGCCCGCTATCCTGGCCGGACAGGCGCACGCCGTATCCGCCCATGACCAGGCTGCCGAAGGCAAGCGCTTCTGCGGTGGCCCAGTCAAAACCTTCGCCGCTTTTAAACATGTCGGCCTTGGCCTTGAGCACGCGGCCCAGGGTCTTGTGAATTTCCAGATCGTCGGGAACCTCGGTCAGCACGCGGCCCAGGCTATCGAATTGCTTGGGCTCGATCGCGGTTTCGACATTGCGCCGCGCGGTCTCTGGATCGATCGGCTTGTTCAGGCCTGCCCAGCGGCCCGCGAACCAGTCCGCCTCGTTGGGCTTGTAGCTTTTGGCCGCTTCGAATTCCTCGTCGAGCTGGGCGACGAATTCATCCTGCAACTCGCCCAGCGTGCCGTCATCGATCACGCCTTCGCTGATCAGGCGGTCGGAATAGATCGCGCTGACCTTGGGGTGATTTTTGATGGCATCGTACATCAGCGGCTGCGTGAACTTGGGCTCGTCGCCTTCATTGTGGCCGAACCGGCGGTAGCACCACATGTCGATCACGACATCGCGCTTGAAGGTCTGGCGATACTCGACCGCTAACTTGCAGGCGAAGGTCACCGCTTCGGGATCGTCACCGTTCACGTGCAGGATCGGCGCCTGAACACCCTTGGCCACGTCGGACGGGTAGGGGGAGCTTCGCGCAAACCGGGGCGAGGTGGTGAAGCCGATCTGGTTGTTGATGATGAAGTGCAGGCAGCCGCCCGTGTCATAGCCGTTGACGCCCGACAGGCTCAGGCTTTCCCAAACCACGCCTTGGCCTGCGAATGCGGCATCGCCATGGATCAGGACCGGGAGCACCTGGTCTTTTTTGTCCAAGTCGTCACGGCCCGCCAGTTGGGCGCGGGTCTTGCCTAGAACGACCGGATCGACCGCCTCCAGATGCGATGGGTTGGGGACGAGTGACATGTGCACTTCGATCCCGTCAAAGCTGCGGTCGGTGCTGGTGCCGAGGTGATATTTGACATCGCCGGATCCGCCGACATCTTCCGGATTGGCAGAGCCGCCCGAGAATTCATGGAAAATGACCTTATACGGCTTGGCCATCACATTTGCGAGTACGTTCAACCGGCCACGGTGCGCCATGCCGTAAATGATCTCGCGCACACCGGCCGCGCCGCCATTCTTGATCACAGCCTCCAGCGCCGGGATCATGGACTCGCCGCCGTCGAGGCCGAAACGCTTGGTCCCGACATATTTCTTGCCGAGGAACGCCTCGTATTGCTCGCCGCGCACCACCGCAGCCAGAATCGCGCGCTTACCCTCTGGCGTAAACTGGATCGTCTCGCCGGGGCTTTCAAACTTGTCCTGTAGGAAGCGCCGCTCTTCGGTGTCTGCAATGTGCATGTATTCCAGGCCGACCTTGCCGCAATAGGTTGCCTGCAATCTCGTCAGCAGCTCGCTGACCGTGGTCCAGTACAGGCCGAGGACGCCGCCGACATAGACTTGCGCGTCTTCCTTGCCCGCGAGCCCGTGGAATTCCAGCGTGAGGTCGGCCGGAGTGTCATGACCGGACAGGCCCAGCGGATCGAGATCTGCCGCCATATGCCCGCGCACACGATAGAGCCGCACCAGCGTCATCGCTGCGATGGAAAGGCTTGCCGCGTCTTCGATCGCTGCCGGGTCGAGCACCTTGCCTGCCTTCTTCGCAGCCTTCTCAACCGCGAGCTTCATCACGGTCGGGTCAAGCGCCTGCGTCAGGTCATCGCCCGCTGCGCCATCGTTCAGCGGCCACTTTGGATTGCTCCATGATGGGCCGGGCTGCGGCCCTTCCTGATCCGACATTTGCGGAATGAAATCTTGCGGTTCGTTGCCCATAATTCTCAATAACCTCGTGAGTAACAGCGCAGGCTGGAACCTTCAGTGATCTTGCTCCTGACCGGGTTCAGGACGTTCGGGCTTTCGCCGGAACTCACAGAACTGGTCCTTGTTCGAACAAATCCGCCCATGCGGGGTTCAATTCCTCGATCTTCTCGATTTTCCAAGCCCGCCTCCACGATTTCATGCGATGCTCCAGCTGCCTTGCGTCGTGAAGGTTGTCGAAGCGGGTGAACCACACCAGTCGCTTGCAATTGTACTTTCTTGCGAAGCCAGCGACTGCACCGGATCGGTGCTGGCCAATCCGTCGTGACAAATCATCCGTGACGCCAAGGTAGAGGACGCCGCTTGGTCTGTTTGTGAGCAGATAGACATAACCAGGCTTCATTCTTTCTCTGTGCGCTCCCGCGGAAGCGGGAGCCTCCCGCAAACTGCATGAGGCCCCAGCTTTCGCTGGGGCTCACACTTGCATTCCTCAGGCCATTTCTTTCAGCATCGCATCGAGTGTAGTGCCGAGTTCGGATGGCGAGGGCGATACGCGAATCCCCGCAGCTTCCATCGCCGCGATCTTGTCATCCGCGCCGCCTTTGCCGCCCGAAACAATCGCACCGGCGTGGCCCATGCGGCGACCGGGAGGTGCCGTGCGACCGGCGATAAAGCCGACGGTCGGCTTGCTGCGGCCCTTGGCGGCCTCTGCTTTCAGGAACTCAGCCGCTTCTTCTTCCGCGCTGCCGCCGATTTCGCCGATCATGATCATCGACTTGGTTTCTTCGTCGTCGAGGAACAGGTCGAGCACGTCGATGAAGTTGGTGCCGTTAACCGGGTCGCCGCCAATGCCCACCGCCGTGGTCTGGCCCAGGCCAACCATCGTGGTTTGGTGCACCGCTTCGTAAGTCAGTGTGCCGGAGCGGCTGACCACGCCGACGCTGCCCTTTTTGAAGATGCTACCGGGCATGATGCCGATCTTGCATTCGCCGGGCGTTAGCACGCCGGGGCAGTTGGGCCCGATCAGGCGAGACTTGCTGCCTTCGAGCGCACGCTTGACTCGCACCATATCCAGCACCGGAATACCCTCGGTGATGGCAATGATCAGCTCAACCTCAGCATCGATAGCTTCGCAAATCGCGTCGCCAGCAAAGGGCGGCGGCACATAGATGCAGCTTGCGGTCGCGCCGGTTTCGACCTTCGCCTCGCGCACAGTGTTGAAGTTGGGCAGGCCGATATGCGTCGTGCCGCCTTTGCCCGGGGTTACGCCCGCAACCATCTGCGTCCCGTACTCGAGCGCCTGCTGGGTGTGGAACGTGCCGGTGTCACCCGTCATGCCTTGCGTGATGACCTTGGTATCTTTGTTTACGAGAATGGACATTCGATAGCTCCTAGAAGGCCGCGCCAATAAGTCGCACCTGTGGTTGGCTTGAAGTTTTGTCGGTGTAGAACTGAATCCCGCGAGTGCCGCTCGCCGTCGATACCATCCAGATCTGGCTGTCCGACTGTTTGAGTGGCTTGGTTTTCAGTATATCGATGAGCTTGTTTGCGAGCTTTTTCTGTTCGCGCTTTTCGGCCAAGGTTGCTCGAACAACGCAAATGCGACTTACGCCGTCCTTATCGTTCGGAAACTCGATTGAAATCGGGGTCGAAACGTGTCGAAAACCGTCTTCAATCGGCGCCCACGCTTCGTTTTCGAAACGTGACTTGTCTGCGCCATTCTTTCCCGCAGAAAGCATGCACATTGCTGCTGAATTCACGACATCGTCGACGGAGGCAGTCTCGGCAGCGTTGGCGGCTGAAGCCGCGATCAACGCCGCCGGCGCTAGGATGGCCGCAAAAGGTCTCACGCCAGCGAGCTATCAATGCCCTTGCACGCCTCGAGCAGGTCTTTCACCGCATCGACGCTGACCTGGAAGCCGGCCTTGCTCTCTTCGGAAAGTTCGATCTCGACAATCTTCTCAACGCCGTTCTTACCGATCACGATCGGCACGCCGACATACAGCCCATCGACGCCGTACTGGCCGGTGAGGTGTGCGGCGCAGGGCAGAACGCGCTTCTTATCCTTGAGGTAGCTCTCGGCCATCTGGATCGCGCTGGTCGCGGGGGCATAATAGGCTGAGCCATTGCCGAGCAGGCCGACAATCTCGCCGCCGCCCTGGCGGGTGCGGTCAACAATCGCGTCCATCTTTTCCTGAGTGGACCAGCCCATCTTGATCAGGTCTGGCACGGGAATGCCCGCAACGGTCGAGTAATTGAGCACGGGGACCATCGTGTCGCCGTGGCCGCCCAGCACGAACGCCGTGACGTCTTCCATCGATACGTCGAATTCCTCGGCGAGGAAGTGACGGAAGCGCGCGCTGTCGAGCACGCCGGCCATGCCGACCACCTTGTTATGCGGCAGCCCGGAGAATTCGCGCAGCGCCCAGACCATCGCGTCGAGCGGGTTGGTGATGCAGATCACGAATGCGTCGGGGCAGTTGGCCTTGATACCTTCGCCAACGGCCTTCATCACCTTCAGATTGATGCCGAGCAGGTCGTCGCGGCTCATGCCCGGCTTGCGCGGGACACCAGCGGTTACGATCACAACGTCGCTACCGGCGATATCGGCGTAGTCGGTGGTGCCTTTGAGGTTTGCATCGAACCCTTCAACCGGGCCGGATTGCGACAGGTCCAGCGCCTTGCCCGCAGGCATGCCCTCGGCAATATCGAACAGGACGACGTCGCCCATTTCCTTCATCGCGGCGAGGTGAGCTAGGGTGCCACCAATCATGCCGGCGCCGACGAGTGCGATTTTGTTGCGAGCCATGGTTTTGAAAAGTCCTTCCCTGGATCCAGCGGGACGAAGTGCTGTTTGTACACACAAGCCGGTGATCAGGCGCGGTCCCAAGCGCCCAAAGAGCCTGCTCTATAATGTTGCGGATTAGGCCGGGAGGATCGGGATTGCAACCGGCAAAAGGTCTGATCTCTCACATATCTATGCAAATAGTTCGCAGTTGCAATAGCTACGCGTATTCGAGCTATTACGATGCGTTTGTGATTGGATTGTAAGTGGGGATTTGGCCGCGGCGGCGTGCGCGGTCAGCCGTTGATCTGCATCTGCCTTGGCCCATTACCATTGGCGTCTCGCTCCTGAACAAGCAACATGGAGGCGAGATAGTCCGGCACTGCGCGGCTGAAATAATAGCCTTGGCCGAGGGTACATCCGGCCGCCCGCACGGCCTGGACCTGCTCGATCGTCTCAAGCCCTTCGGCAACGATGGTCATTTCCAAAGTCGCGCCCATCTCCGCAACTGCGCGGATAATGGCATCGCTCTTGCGTCCGACATTGGGGCCGGAGACGAAGCTGCGGTCGACCTTGATCTTACTGAACGGGAAGGTGTTGATATAGGCGAGCGAGGAATAGCCGGTGCCGAAATCGTCGAGCGCAAACTTGACGCCAATCGCCGACAATTCCTGGATGAAACTGGCGGTGGCGTGATTGTCCTCGATGAACAGGCTTTCGGTGACTTCCAGCTCCAACCGTGATGGGTCGAGTCCAGCCTCTTTCAGTGCGTTTCGAATGCCGAGGGCGGCGCCGGGTGCGCGGATTTGCAAGGGCGATAGGTTGACCGCGATCGACACGTCTTCGGGCCACTGGGTGGCGGCGCGTGCGGCCTGCGCGGTGATCCAGTTGCCGAGGGTTACGATGACGCCGGTTTCCTCTGCCACCGGAATGAACTCGTCGGGGCGCAACTCGCCCTTTTCCGGGTGGAACCAACGCACCAGAGCTTCGAATGTGCGGATCTTGCCGGTTTCCAGGTCGACGATTGGCTGGAAGAAGATCGACAGCTCGTCGCGTTGCAGGGCGATCCTCAATTCGTCTTCGATTTCGCGGCGCCGCACCAGATCGCGGGTCATCGAGCTGTCGAAGAAGCAGGTTTGGGCACGCCCGCCAATCTTCGCGTGATACAGCGCCAGGTCAGCGGATTTCATCAACGTGTCAGCGTCCTGGCCATCGTCGGGGAGGAGGGCGACACCGAGCGACGCGCGAACTTCCAAACGATTGCCATCGACGCGAACGGGCCGCATGATTTCGGCGTGGATCTCGCTGGCGATCATTTCAGCCTGCTGACGGCTGGTGATAGGGCTCAAAAGCACGAATTCGTCACCGCCAAAACGCGCGACGGTCGCACCTTTGGGGGCCAACTCGCTGAGGCGACGGGAGACCTCGCACAGCACTCTGTCGCCTACCGGATGGCCCAACAGGTCGTTCACTTCCTTGAATCGGTCAAGGTCGATCCAAAACAGCGCAAGCTGGCTGTCGCCATCGATCGTCATCATGGTTTCGACCATCGAATGGTTGAGCCCGGCGCGATTTGCGAGACCGGTGACGACGTCGGTTCGGGCCAGAACCTGCATGTTATCGGCCAGCTTCGCGCTGGTCTCCGCGGCGGCAATCGAATCCCTCAGCACCTTGAAGACGTTCATC
>JBCBDF010000121.1:0-7122 GCA_038529875.1 Pseudomonadota bacterium
CCGGCTGCGCGCAAAGCTCGATCTGCAGCCCGGATATGTGCACGTCAATGGTTCGCGTCTCCAGGTCGACGTGACCGCCCCATACGCGCGAGAAGATGTATCCGCGCGACATCGGTCGATCCAGGTTGCTAAAGAACAAGTCAGCCAGCTCAAATTCCTTGCCGGTCAGCTTGATCCTTTCATCGCCTTTCTTGATGCTCATCTCTGTGCGATCGAGTTCGTAAACCCCGAAATTGGCGAAACGCGCGGGCGAGCTGTCAGTTGTCCGGCGTCCGGCCGCATTTATTCTCGCCCGGATCACTTCATCGGATTCGGGCTTGATGATGTAGTCGACGGCACCGGCTTCGAGCCCGCGCACAATGTCACCTTCCTCATGTCGGCTAGTAATCAAGATGAATGGGGGCATTGGCGTCAAATTGTCCGAAGCCCATTCGAGCACTTCGATCCCAGTCTTGCCCGGCATATTCCAGTCGAGCAGGATGACATCGTAGGTCTCGCGCTTGAGCGCGTTGAGCAAATCGGATCCGTTGCGAAATGTTTCAATCTCGTGCCCGGCCCTGGTTACGACCGATGAGAATTGTCCCAACAATTCCTGCTCGTCATCTGCGATGGCGACTCTCACTGCGCGCTTTCCTCCTGCTGTACCGTTTTTATGGCCGCCTCCACGAGACGGCTGGCTTGCCAAGTGCCTATCATCATTAGGAAGTCTGATCCACGCCCTAGTTAGGGAAATGTCGCAGTTCGAGATATCTCGAATTTTGGAATTCTGGAATTATCTAAATCAAGTATCTATCGCAATAGATCATAATAATTGATATATATCCATTTTCATTCATCGCTGTCTTCAAACCATTCATCGTATATCAAAATTTTAAAGCACTTTTTATTATCATATTTATTATAGATATTATAGATAAACATGAATTTTTCTTGAAAATTCTGAATTTTGATAATGTAAAATTTTGTATGATTTATGAAACATCATTTTACACGCAGCCTTTAACAAGTGTTTACTGCACTTATGATTGCCAACGACCTTACGCTCACGTAAATGCAAGCCCAAGATACAGATCACAGCAACCAGGTGGGCAATGGTGGCAAGCCCGAGGCTTAGAGAATGCAAACGAGAGCTATCATCGACAACGCGCCGCACCTTTACCACGAGCTGGCCGACCTCGCCGGAATCACCATCGTGCGGGTCGATGGTGAGGGGTATATTGAAGAGGCTTCGCCAGGGCTCGATCTGCTCGGGGTCAGTTTGTCGGAAATGCTGATCTTCCCGCATGTCGCGGATCTTGCCGAGGCGCAATATGCTGACGACGTCCGCGCCTATTGCTCCGCTGTAATGGGTGGTCGCTGCGCAAAAGACGACATCGAGTTCGTTGTCCGGTCAGACCGGGAAACGAAGGATGATCCCGCCTCCAGCAGAGCCGGAACCCCCAAATCCGAAGAGCGCTGGTTTTCGCTCAGCTTGCGCCCGATCCTGACCGAAGACAATCGCCAGGATGGAGCATTTGGAGTGCTGCGCTCCATTGACCGATCACGCGCGCTTTATGCACAATCACGAACCACTCAAAAGACCGACCAACTGACCGGCCTCGCCAATCGGCGCGCTTTTGGCGAGACCCTTGATCAGCTGCGTGTTTTCAATTCAGCTGGGCATGTCGCGGTACTGGAAATTGAGAGATTTCGCGGCTTGAGCCTACTCTACGGCCCAGATGCAGCCGATGACATGATCGTTGCTTTCAGCGAATTTCTAAGGGTCATGGCAAGTGACGAAACATACGTCGCGCGGCTTCACCATGACCGATTTGCGATCTTCATCCCCGGCAACGACCCGGACCAGGCTTTCCGGCACGCACAAGATATCGTCACCACCTTCGCGCAATTGTCTAAAGAGACTTTGGGCAATGGCCCGATCGTCTCCGCCAGCGCTGGGCTGACTGACCTTGATGGATCGCTGACCGACATCCTGATGCGGGCGGAGCGCTCTCTGATCCTGGCCCGTGCAGCCGGTGGTACGCGGGTCGTGCGCTCATGCCGGTCGCGCGAAGCCCATATCTGATTTGGCAATCAGAGATGGCGCACGGCGCGCGGATTTGGATGAATAGTCGCAAACACCTTTGAATTCGCTAAATTTCCAAAGCTCAAAGAGCTGCCAAACGAAATGCGATACATTTGTGAGCAAGGATCGAGCCTGTAAGAACCGGTTCCATGGCTCGACCAGCTCTTCGCTTCCTCATGACAGCGTCGCTCTTACTCGGCGTATCCGCTGCCGCGACGCAGAACGCGACTGCCCAAGACTCGGCGCAAAACCAGATAGTCGTCACCGCACAGCGTTCCGGTGCACCGATGTGGACGATCGATACCGCCACGGGCACCATCATCTTGGTCGGTGAAATTCGCGCGGTGCCCAAAAGCACGCCGTGGCAACCCGACCTGCTCAAGGAAGCCACCGCCGAGGCCAGCCAGGTCATCATCCGCGCGCGGCCCAAGTTCTCGCCGGGCGATGTGCTGCGGCTGATTGTGCGGGGTGGTCGCTTTACCAAGCTGCCCAATAAGAGCGTGGCAGCCGACTATCTCGATAGTGCCCAGCGCGCGAGGCTGGCCGCGCTCGAAGCCCAATACGACAAGGATTATTCGCGCCGCAGTTTCCTGATGACCTCGTTCGACCTGCTCGCCCGGCGGCTCGATTTCGATGACGAGACCACGGATGATGCCACGGACGTCGTGCGAAAAGCGGCTGACAAGGCCGATGTTCCGATACAGCGACCAGAGCGCTTTCGCGGCGAAGACCTGCTCGATAACCTCGCCGCTGCCGATCCAGCCTCGCACATTCCCTGCCTAGAAGCGGCGATGACTGCGACCGAAGCGGGTAAGGACATAATCGATCAGCGCGGCGATGATTGGCGCGCCTTCGATGTGCCTGCCGTGATGGCCAACCCGCTCGAAATAGCGCTGGGCCAGTGCTGGCCATGGGCGGATCCAGAACTTGGCGAGGAAATTCGCGGCATCTGGACCGAGGCAATCACTGATGCGTCGCAGACCAATGGGGTGATACTGGCGGTCGTGCCATTGCGGGTGCTGGCGGAGGCGGACGGCGTGCTGGATCAGTTGGAGCGGCGCGGATTGGAGATCAGTGGCCCGGAATGGCGTTAGGCTCACTATCGCGTCGCAAATACCGTTCGGCCGCTCATCACATGCATTCACTCGTCGATCCCCGTTGGCAGTTTATCCGCGATCTCACGCGCTCCGGCGAAACGCAATGTCGCTAGCCGATCCCGGATTGGAAAACCCTCACATCCTGCCATCTTCTATTTGGACGCAGGCGGTAACCAACCCCCAACCCCCGCTAGACATAGCCGCCGCGCCTGATCGACCATAGATGCCGCTGCACGAGTGATAGGGACTGGTGCTCGGCGCATTCGGTCTCTCGGCCGATCATCCCACGATTTTTTTGGAGGATGATCTGATGAACACATTTGCAAAATACGCTTCCGGCGCGGCTCTCGCGCTTGCAGTCGCAATTCCCACAGCCAGCCCTGCTCTGGCTGGCGACGATGATCAGCTGGTTGTTGTGCAACCGCAAGCGGCGATGGAGGAATGGCAGAAAGATACGACCCGCGATCTCAACCACGCGCTGTCATTCCAGCCGACTTCCAACCGCTTCCGTGTGGATAACGGCATTGTCCAGGTCAGCTTCACGCTGGGTGCCGATGGCAGGGCGGACAATATCAAGCTGTATAACAGCAGCTCAAACATGATCGGCGAGCGGCTGGCCAAGCGGGCGGTGCGCAAGCTCGACACGCTCGCTGACGTGCCGGTGAAGAACAAGCAGAACGTGAAGTTCCTCGCCAACATGATCTTCGCCGACAACGAGGACATCAAGGAACGGCTGATGGCGAAGCTCGAGAAGGCCGAGAAGACCCGCCTAGCAGGTGCCAAATCCGAGGGTGACTATATCCTCCTGGGCGGCTGAACAGCACAGCTCCCTGTTATCAGAGCGACGCGGTCTGTCCCCTTGGCCCGTCCCTTGCCATTGGTGAGGGGCGGGTTGCGGTGTTTGCGCGCTTGGGCCATCTATCGACCTTGACCGCCGCACCAGCATGGCGGCCCAACTAGTCAAGGAAGAGCGCAACCACCATGCCCACCATCACTACGCCCAATACCGGTCTGGAACTGTTTTACGACGAACATGGCGATCCGTCGCATCCGCCGATCCTGCTGGTGATGGGGCTGGGCGCGCAGATGACTTTGTGGCCGACCGAGTTTGTCGAGGCGCTGGCGGGGCGCGGCTATCGCGTGATCCGCTATGACAATCGCGATATCGGCCTCAGTCACAAATTTGACGGGGCCAAGGCGCCCAGCCTGCCGTGGCAGGTGATCCGCCAGAAAATCCGCTGGCCTGCCAAGGTGCCTTACACGCTGAAGGATATGGCCGATGATGGCGCGGGCGTGCTGGAGGCGCTGGGGATCGGCCAGGCGCATGTGGTCGGCGCGTCGATGGGCGGAATGATCGCGCAATTGATGGCGGTGCATCACGGGCACAAGCTGCATTCGTTGACCTCGATTTTCTCGACCACTGGCAATCCCCAATTGCCCCAGGCTGACAAGCCCGCGATTGAGGCACTCACCGCGCCGCTTACCTCGATGGCGGAGGAGGATCTGGTCGCCCACGGGCTGAAAGTGGTGCAGGCGATTGGCTCACCCGGCTATCGCCCCGATCCAGAATGGCAGCGCGAGCGGGTGCGCAAGGCGGTGCAGCGCAGCGTCTATCCCGCCGGCCTGCCGCGCCAACTGGCGGCGATCATCGATGATGGCGACCGGACAGAACGGCTCGCGAATGTTACCGCGCCGACATTGGTGCTGCATGGTGAGGATGATCCGCTGGTCAAGGTCGAGGGTGGCCGCGCAACGGCACAGGCGATCCCCGATGCGAAGCTGGTGACGATTCCCGGCTGGGGCCACGACCTGCCGCTGGCGCTGGTGGACCGGATCACGGCTGAAATCGACGCGCATGTGCAGGCGGCTGGAGCGAAAGCTAGCGTAGCTGCTTAGCCGCTTCGTTGCCCGCTTCGGCATTCGGCCACTCAAAAACCAAGAACCTGATTTTGAGTTGCACGGCGCGCGCCGCGTGCTGCGTCGGATTGCCCGCGGGCAGCAATCTCGATTCAAAAGTTGCGCGGCTCGATTCGATTGATTCACAAGCTGTGTTCGCCATTTTTGCCCGCAAAAATTTTTTCGCAGATTCATTTTAGGGCTTGCGCATTTCACGACCCTAGCATTTCCGGCGCGTCGCGGCGTTGCAGCAATCTAACACACCGGCCAACTTTGCCGTTCAGGATGGTTAATTGATATTTACCCTCTTGCGCCCGACCCCCCATTGATTCAGTATTTAGTGGTTCCTGACGCAGGGACACCTACTAGACCTAGTTAAACCCAGGCGCAGACACCATATCTGCGAAAGGGAAGAGATTCGGTCTTTCGTGGGTGGTTGTGCGCCCGGAACTGTGGGTAGCGGGGATAAGTAATCCGCGCGGTGGGGGCCATATAATGCTAGGTGGGGTGCTTCCCGCCGAGTCGAACACAGGTAGAACATCGCACGGGTGAGGATAAAACCAGTGCGAGGCACAAGCGGGGCTAAATAAAAATGGATTTTCGGAACGGAGATGACGCGGCCATGGGTTTGAATGAGGGCCTCGATCAGCAGCAAGACGCGACAATTGATGAGGCAAAACCGGCTGAAAAAAATGTGCAGCCCTCCGAAAAGCAGGCGATAGAGATGCAAGCAGACGATAAAGGCTCTGAGGAACTGGTCGCGGCGAAAGCTGGCGAAGCATTGGCTGGTGCTGTTGCAGAGGCAGCCAAGGATGCGGCTAAGCCCGATAGCAAGAAGGTCAATGACCGCCGCTTCAAAGTCGTCACCGACGAATCGCGTGACGACAACCTGACCGAGTTCGGCAAGGAAACGCTGATCGATCGCTATCTGTTGCCGGGCGAAAACTTCCAGGATCTGTTCGCCCGTGTCGCTGACGCCTATGCCGATGATCAGGATCACGCCCAGCGCCTGTATGATTACATTTCGAAGCTGTGGTTCATGCCAGCGACCCCGGTGCTGTCAAACGGCGGCACATCGCGTGGCCTGCCGATCAGCTGCTACCTGAACTCAGTGTCGGACAGCCTCGATGGCATTGTCGGCACCTGGAACGAGAATGTCTGGCTCGCGTCAAAGGGTGGCGGCATCGGCACCTATTGGGGTAATGTTCGCGGTATTGGCGAACCGGTCGGCCTCAACGGCAAGACCAGCGGCATTATCCCGTTCGTGCGCGTTATGGACAGCCTGACCCTGGCGATTTCGCAAGGCTCGCTGCGGCGCGGTTCGGCCGCCTGCTACCTTGATGTCTCGCACCCTGAAATCGAAGAATTCCTCGAAATCCGCAAGCCGTCGGGCGACTTCAACCGCAAAGCGTTGAACCTGCATCACGGCGTACTGCTGACCGATGAGTTCATGGAAGCGGTGCGTGAAGGTGCTGAATTCGAGCTCAAATCACCCAAAACGCAAGAAGTGCGCGGCACCGTCGATGCGCGCTCACTATTCCAGAAACTGGTCGAAACCCGCCTCGCCACGGGTGAGCCATACATCGTGTTCAACGACACGGTGAACCGCATGATGCCAAAGCATCACCGCGAGCTGGGTCTGAAAGTTTCGACCTCGAACCTGTGCAGCGAAATCACTCTGCCGACCGGCATTGACCACCTTGGCAATGACCGCACGGCGGTGTGCTGCCTGTCCTCACTCAACCTTGAAAAATGGGATGAGTGGAGCGGTGACAAGACCTTCATCGAAGACGTGATGCGCATGCTCGACAATGTCCTGCAGGACTATATCGACCGCGCGCCGGACGAGATGGCCCGCGCGAAATATTCTGCTGAGCGCGAGCGCAGCGTTGGCCTTGGCGTGATGGGTTTCCACTCCTTCCTTCAGTCAAAGGGGCTGGGCTTTGAAAGCGCGATGGCGAAGGCGCTGAACCTCAAAATGTTCAAGCACATTCAGGCCAAGGCATCCGAAGCCAGCATGCTGCTCGCGCAGGAACGCGGCCCGTGCCCGGATGCTGCTGACAT
>JBCBDF010000122.1:0-7109 GCA_038529875.1 Pseudomonadota bacterium
GCGACGGAGCCTTGCGCGCAAAGCTCGACCTGCCCTTCGCGCTAACTGGTGCGCAGACGCGCTCGATTGGCGAGATCGAGGGTGACCTCGCGCAAGAGGCGCCGATGCTGCGCCTGCTTCAGGGTGATGTCGGTGCAGGTAAGACGGTGGTTGCGTTGGAGGCGATGTTGATCGCGAACGAAGCAGGCAAACAGGCGGCCCTGCTTGCGCCGACCGAAATCCTTGCGCGTCAGCATTTCGAGACATTGCGTACAATGGCTGGACCCACTGGCGTCGAAGTCGCGCTGCTCACCGGGCGCGCCAAAGGCAAGGAGCGCGAGGGCATATTGATGGGGCTGCTCGATGGCTCGATCGATATCCTCGTCGGCACACACGCAATCTTTCAGGACACGGTGAACTATAAGGATTTGGGCCTCGTCGTGATTGATGAGCAGCACCGCTTTGGCGTGGCTCAGCGCTTGCAATTGGCCGCGAAAGGTCGCGCTGCCCCGCATACTCTTGCGATGACGGCGACGCCGATCCCGCGCACGCTCACCCTCGCGCAATATGGCGAGATGGATGTGAGTCGCCTCGATGAGCTACCGCCTGGTCGGCAGGCGATCGATACGCGAGTTGTCGCGCAAGACCGGATGGAGGATGTTGTCGCCGGGGTCGCGCGGCATGTCGGCGCGGGGCAGCAGGCTTATTGGGTATGCCCGATGGTGCGCGACAGTGAAATTGCGGACATCGCGGCGGCGGAAGCGCGCTATGCGGCGCTGAAGGAGCGCTTTGGCGATGATGTCGTTCTGGTCCATGGTCAGCTCAAGCCGGAGGAAAAAGACGCCGCGATGGAGCGTTTTGCGAGTGGTCATGCGAAGCTGCTGGTCGCCACCACTGTAATCGAAGTCGGTGTTGATGTGCCCGCGGCGACGCTGATGGTAATCGAGCAGGCAGAGCGCTTTGGCCTCGCGCAATTGCACCAACTGCGCGGGCGCGTGGGGCGGGGTGCTGACAAATCGGTCTGCCTGCTGCTGCGCGGCAACGAGCTGTCCGAGACAGGCAAGAAGCGGCTGGCGCTGATGCGCGAAACGCAGGACGGTTTTCGCATCGCGGAGGAAGATTTGGAGCTGCGCGGCGGGGGCGAGTTGTTCGGCACGCGGCAATCGGGCGATGCCGCCTTTCGCATCGCCAATCTGGAGCAGATTCAGCGCCTGCTTCCCACCGCTCACAACGATGCGCGCATGCTGATCGACGGAGCGGAAGCAGAGGGTGGTTGGCAGGCAAGTGCGCGCGGCGAGGCAGCGCGGCAATTGCTGTATCTGTTTGAGCGCGATTGGGGCGTGCAGCTGCTAAGGGGTGGTTAGGCCAGCCCTCTAGACACGCAGCCGTTCCACCAGAGCCTCTGCCGCCATCCAAACATCCTCCCAGGTCGCGTCGAACCGGTCTTCGCCGTCATAATAGGGGTCTGCAATCGCGGCGCCCTCGCGGCCCGGAATGACATCCAACAACAGTGAGACTTGTGCCTGCGCGCGGTCGGGGCGCACCGCCTCGATATTGCGCAGGTTCTGGTGATCCATGGCAAAGATATGCGTGAAGCGGGTGAAGTCTGCGACTGCCAATTGCCGCCCGCGCAGGCCCGATATGTCGATCCCATTGGCAGCGGCAGTCTCAACCGAGCGCGGGTCTGGCGGGGAGCCGATATGATAGGCGGATGTGCCGCAGCTATCGATCTCCACCTCCAGCGCAGCCTTGGCGGCCGCGGCGCGCATCGCCCCCTCGGCCAAGGGAGAGCGGCAGATATTGCCGAGGCAGACGAACAGGAGCGCAGGCTTTGTCATGACGCGACCCTACTGGACCACACGGCCACATCGCAATATGCGTGGCACCGAACAGGAGGAATTTCATGCGTCCGATCTTCGCTGCCGCCGCCTTTGCTGCCGCCCTTTCCGCCCCCGCTTTTGCGGGCCCGGTAGATGATTACGAAGAGCTACGCGAGGAAATCTGGCAGGCGACGCTGGATACACAGCCGCTGCTCGCCACCAGCGTTGGAGATCGGCGTGGCGACGGGAAACTGGGCGACCTATCGCTTGAGGAGTATGACCGCGTCGCGATCCAAAGCGAGGGGTTTCTCGCCAGGCTTTACCAGATTGACGAGAATGATCTGCCTGCCGATCTGCAAGTCGATTACGCGGTGCTGCGGCGCAGCCTGCAAGATCGCCTATCCGGCGCACAATATGATCAGAACCGCTACACGATCTTCACCAATCGCGGCGGCTGGTTCGGCAGTTTTGCCTCGCTCCCCAACCGCTCGCCCTTCTTCACCAAGGCGGATTATGAAAGCTATATCAGCCGGTTGGAGGCTTATGCGAAGGTCAATGATGATGGGATCGCTCGCAGCCGGGGAGCGATTTCGCGTGGCCTGACGCAAGCGTGCGAACCCATGCAGGGCCTTGAAGATCGCATCGCGCGCCAGATCGTAGAGGACTATCAAACCTCGCCATTCTGGAAACCGTTTGCGGGCGACAAGCCCGCCTCGATTGCGGATGCCGATTGGGAAAACCTGAAGGATCAGGCGAGCGTCGCGATGGAGGAGGCGGTGCTGCCGTCCTATCGCGAATTTCTGGCTTTCTATACTGATGAATACGCGCCCAATTGCCGCACGGGCATTCCGGGCGTTCTCGCGACGCCGGGCGGGGCAGACTACTATGCATACCGGGTGAAGAGCTTCACCACGACCGATATGACGGCGAACGAAGTGCACAATCTTGGCCTGTCCGAAGTCGCGCGCATACGTGCTGAAATGGTCGAGGTGGCCAAAGAGGCCGGGTTCGACACGCGCGAGGCGTTCATCGAACACCTGCGCACCGATCCGCAATATTACATGACCGATGAGGACGAATATCTCGCCTACACTCAGGCGCTGGCGAAGCACATCGATGGCTTTATGCCGAAGCTGTTCGGACGGCTGCCGCGCAATCCTTACACCGTATCGCCAATCCCGGCCGCGCAAGCTCCGGGTAACACCACCGCCTATTACGAGCCGGGCTCGCTGGAGACCGGGCAAGCAGGTATTTATCGCCTGAACCTGACCGAGCTGGACCAGCGCCCGCTGTGGGAGCTGCCCGCGCTCGGCGTGCATGAGGCGGTGCCGGGGCATCACCATCAGATTTCGCTGCAACAGGAACTCGACATCCACCCGCTGCGCGCTAACGGTACGTTTTTTACCGCGTTTGTGGAGGGCTGGGGACTCTATTCGGAACGGCTCGGGATCGAGATGGGCATCTATGATACGCCTGCAAAGCAGATGGGGCGGCTAAGTTATGAGATGTGGCGCGCGACGCGTCTGGTAGTTGATACCGGTATTCACTCGAAGGGGTGGTCAAAGCAGCAGGCTGTCGATTACATGCTCGATAACACTGCGCTTTCACCTGCGAATATCGATGCTGAAGTGAACCGCTACATCACCTGGCCGGGTCAGGCGCTGGCGTACAAAGTTGGCGAGCTGACTATTCGCCGATTACGGTCGGAAGCTGAGGAGCGACTCGGTGCGGACTTTGATCTGCGCGCGTTCCATGACACAGTTCTGGAAAACGGATCGATCCCGCTCTCTGTATTACAGAACCATGTGCAGCTTTGGATTCAAGATCAGCAAATCCGGATCAATCGCGAAAAGCGTGCAGCACAGAACGCAGAAGTGACGGAAGACTAAGCCACCTTCACTGGCAAAGTTCTGCCATCCGTTCGCATCGAGCGAAGTCGAGATGCTGCTGAAATGTGTCTCGACTTCGCTCGACACGAACGGCTTCAATTGAGGGATGGCCTTAAGCCGCCTTCGCTGGCAGCGGGTCGGTGCTCCCAAGCACTTCTTCCGTAATCCGGCGGATATTGACCTGCGCCTTTAACCGCGCGCCGAGCAGCGCAGTGCCGCTCACCTTGCGCTGAACGAATAGCGTTTCAACCGGTGGGAAGGCCCAGGTGTCCTTATCCTGCGCGATCTCCATGCCTTCTTCGCGCAGCAGCGGAACGAAGGCCCGGTCGCCAAAGTCGAACGGCGCATCTTCCCGCATTTCATTCACCACAATGTCGATCATCTTGTTGACGCGATCGCCGTGCTTTTCGACCACGATCGGCAGCATGAACCCGGCGGCGATGGTTTCTTCACGCACCCGGTCCTTGTCGCCCTTCAATCCTGCATCGAGAAGGCGGCGATAGGCATTGCCGACATCGGGATCGACATCGCGGCAGGCGCCGAAATCGAGTAGCACGATATCGCCCGATTCCTTGCGAAAGCGGAAATTGGCGAAGTTCGGGTCGGTTTGCATTACGCCGAATTCGAACAGCTCGCGCGCGACCAATCGGATCAGCCGCGCGAACACTTCATCGCGGCGTTCGTCGGTCTCGTTTTCCAGTGCTTCGATCGATGTGCCTTCCTCAAAACTCATGGCCAGGATGCGGTCGCGGGTCAGCCCTTCGTGCAGGCGCGGGACGATGAAGCCGGGGGTGTCAGCGAGCTGTTCCCGATACATCTCCATCTGTGCGCCTTCGCGGTGATAATCGGCCTCCTCGTGGAGTTGCTTCTTCGCCTCGGCCAGCAGCGCCTCGATCTCCAGCTCTGGCGGGGCAAAGCCCGCCACACGTAGCAGCGTCATCACATTGTCGACATCGCTGTCGATGCTTTGCGCGACGCCAGGATATTGCACCTTGATCGCCAGTTCCTCGCCATCACGGGTCAGCGCTTTATGCACTTGCCCGATGCTGGCGGCGGCGATGGGGCGCGGGTTGAACCAGCGGAATTGCTTGCGCCAATCTGGCCCCCATTCCTGCTTCAGCACGCTATCGAGCTGCCGCGTGGGCATGAAGTTCGCCTGATCGCGCAGGGTCGCCAGGATGTCGACCAGTTCCTTGGGCAGGAAATCTCCCGAATCCATGCTGATCATCTGGCCCATTTTCATCGCTGCGCCGCGCAGGTGCGACAGGCGATCGGTCAGGCGCTGGACATTGCCGGGGGTCAGGATCAGGTCGCGCGCAGACAGGCTGTCGCCGCTCGCGATGCGCCGTGCGCCCTCGGCCATCATGCCGCCCGCAACCCCGCCCACCAACCGGCCGAAGCTGCTGAAGCGCGAAAGCCGCCCCGAGGGGACGGCGCGTTCGCGGGCTTTATCTGCCCGGTCGTTGTTTTGACTGTCGTCGCTCAATTCAAATCCGATCCACTTTGTAAGGCCAGATAGCCGTGCTTCGCTAAGAAACGATGCTACGCGCCCGGTGTTCCGGGATACCCCTTTGCTAGCTGATGCACAGTCCACCATCGACCGGCAGGCATTGGCCGGTGATGTAGTCGCTGTGAGGAGAGGCCCAGAACACTGCGAGCCCTTCTAGCCCTTCATGATCGCCCGGGCGACGCAGCGGAATGCGTTTCTCCATCCAAGCTGCGAATTTCGGGTCCGCCTTGGCGGTGATGTCCGTCTCGTAATACCCGAACAGCAGCGCATTGGCGGTGATCTGATGTCGGGCCAGCTCAAACGCGGCACCGCGCGTCAGGCCGTTTACCGCCGCCTTCGATGCGGCATAGTCAGAGCTGCGATTGACGCCCATGATCGACTGGCCTGATGAGGTCGCGATCAGCTTTCCGCCCGGGTCACCGTCCTTGGCGCGCTCTATCATGTGGGCGGCGACATGTTTGTAGGCAAGGGCGGGGCCGCGCGCATTCACCTGCATCACTGCGTCCCAGCCATCAGGCGTCATCTCTGCGATGCCTGCGCCCGATCCCGAAATCCCGGCATTGGCAAAGCAGCTATCGACCCGGCCAAATGCGATCAGCGTCTGCGCCATGGCGGATTCGATTTGATCTTCCTCTGCCACATCGCAGCAGACCGCGATCGCTCGCCCCCGGCCCAGTGTGGAAAGCTCGTCCAGCGCCGCCTCGTTCTTGGCCTCATCGCGGGCCCAGATCGCGACATTCGCGCCAGCCTTTGTCAGTCCGCGCGCCATGCCCAGGCCCAGGCCGCCATTGCCGCCGGTGATGATGGCCGAGTGGCCGGTCAGGTCAAAAAGGTTCATATCCGCCACGGTGGCGAAATCGGCAGGTTTGGGCAAGCGTGCGGGAACCATTGCGCCCCGCCAAGCGCTGGCACAGCGATGATTGATAACGTTTCACTGACGCCTGCCGCGCGCCTGCTCGGCTATGCCGGGTTGCTGCCGCAGATCATCGCGCTTGGCCTCGCCATGAGCGGCGGTGAGCTGGCCTATGTCGCGCTGGCGGGCGGGTTTGCCTATGCCGCGCTTATATTCAGTTTTCTCGGCGGCGTTTGGTGGGGGCAGGCACTGCAAAAGGGGAATGCGGGTGCAGGTGTGTATCTCGTCGCGGTTTTGCCCAGCCTGCTTGGGTTGGCACTGTTCCTGCCGTGGACGTTCGGCTGGGAATGGCCGGGGCCGGCGCTGCTGTATCTGGGTGTGCTGATCGGATTGAGCCCGCTGGTTGACCGTGCCCTGCGCTATGCCAAGCGAGATTTCATGCAGATGCGCTGGCACCTATCGCTGGGGCTTGGCGCGCTGACCATAGCGTTGGGGCTCGTCGCGGATCGAATTGTCTGAGGCCGCGGGTGCAAGGGTGACAAGCGGGTAGCCAGCGCGCTAGGACATGCGTTATGGCAACGCTCGAAACCGCTCAAACGATTCCATCCGAACTGCTCGGTCCGGGTGCGCCGGGCGCGCATCCTGAATGGCAATATCTCGACCTGATGCGGCGCATTTGGGAAGAAGGCAGCGAGCGCACCGACCGCACCGGCATCGGCACGCGGTCGATCGTCGGCGCGCAATTGCGCTATGATCTGGCCGACGGCGCGATGCCGCTGCTTACCACCAAGCGTGTCTATTGGAAGACCGCGACGCGCGAAATGCTGTGGTTCCTCACCGGTGAGACGAATATCCGCCCGCTGGTGCTGCAAGGCGTGAAGATCTGGAACGAGTGGCCGCATGCTAACTACGTCAAGGCCACGGGTGACGACATTGCGCTCGATGACTTTGTTCAACGCATCGCCGATGATGAGGAGTTTGCCAAGAAATGGGGCGATCTTGGCCCGGTCTATGGCAAGCAATGGGTCGATTGGCCTACCTATCGCTATCGCAAGGAC